>CAYWHE010000215.1:0-6880 GCA_964458125.1 uncultured Flavobacteriaceae bacterium
AATCAGGATACGGCAGTCAATCAGGTTAAGAATCAGCTAAACAGAATGGTTAGCGGAGTTTGAGATTAAGCTTAAATTCAGGAAAATAGGGTGAGGTTTGGTTCAGGAAACCAATTTCATCATGGCCATGAACAGGAATAATAAACCCATAATTTTATCAGGATCAAGACGGACCATGAGCCTGTTGATAAAATGGCTGTTCCTGGAAGCAAGCCAGGCATAAAGACTTAAAAGGGCAAAGGCCCCGGTGGCTGTGCCCACGACAAAAGCAAACTGATGGGAGGTTGTTTGAACCAGGACCATGCCATCAATGAAAAGCAGACTGGCAAACCAAAACGGAAGCAACTGGGGATTAAATAATGCAAGCAGGATCCCTTGTGACACTGACCGCTGAACGGATACAGTTTGCCCGACGGGTCTCTTTTTACGGGGCAGAAAATAATATAAGGCCAGCAGGAGGAAAAAAGGAAATACCAGCGAATGAAGGGTATAAAGTGTTTCCGGGTGGTCCCGGAGAAAGGCCAGGCAGAATAATGCAATCAGGGCATAGAGGCATTCGGGCAGGCTGCCGCCAAGGCCGACATATAAGGCCGATTTAAAATCGTTTTGAATGGCATTCCGGATCACCGTCATATTTACCGGTCCCGGATGAATGGAACCCGCAAAACTGATCAGGACTGTAAGCAGGAAAACAACGAAAACAGACATGGTTTTTCAGATTACGCAAAGGTATTGTAATTCAGGTCAGGAATGTCAGCACTGATTCAGATAATGCCGTATGAAAATAAGACATTTGATTTGCAATTTCCTTCATCCGTTAACGTTTGATTCCCGGAATTTATCTTTCCCATTTTCTTTTCCGGCAATTGCTGATGATTACCTCTCCGGGCATCCCATATCTGCAAGGCGGGAAGGGTTGTTACCGCCGCAGGGTTTAAAATGGCAGTATATTGACAATTTTTATGCGGATTACATGTACCTTTGTCTGAATTAATTTTATGCAAACTGTTCCGGAACCTAAAGCCTTATTCTGTCGGGTAAGGATTTCCATTAACATGCTGTTCGCCGGATTATTTTCCGTACTGTTAATGATTCTTTCATTTCAGAGCGTATCCGGGCAGAATTCAAAGAAGCCGGTCACTTCGGATCATGCCACCCATTACGACACAGCCACGTTTGCCAATGGCTGCTTCTGGTGCACGGAGGCTGTTTTCCAGGAATTGAAGGGAGTGATTTCGGTAACATCGGGTTATTCCGGCGGAACGACAAAAAATCCAACCTACAGGCAAGTATGCACCGGTACCACCGGGCATGCCGAAGCCTGCCAGATTGTTTACAATCCAGGTGAGATAACATTTGCTGAATTGCTGGAAGTTTTCTGGAAGACGCATGATCCAACCACCTTGAACAGGCAGGGCAACGATGAAGGAACCCAGTACCGTTCCGCCATCTTTTATCAGCATGAAGCCCAGCGCCTCACAGCTGAAAAATATAAATTGGAATTGAATAAATCCATGGTTTTTCCTGATCCCATTGTGACCGAAATAACCCCCTATAAGAATTTCTACAAAGCTGAAAATTACCATCAGGATTATTTCAATCTTCATGGTGAGGAACCATATTGCCGGTTGATCATTCAGCCTAAACTGGATAAATTTAAAAGGGTATTTAGGGATAAACTGAGGAAATGACGTTTTGAGAACGATGATCCTAGATGATTCAATGGTCCTGAATCCGTTTAAGCGGACAGATTCGTTTATCGTTTGAAATCCAGCATATGGATAGTGAAGGAGGATGGTTAATCCCATATATAATCAACACCGGGATGGTAGAATTAATCGGAAACGCCTGAACAGACCGCGCGATTTTATAAGTGGATTTGATGAGAACGTTCATATGCAACTGCCGGATGACTGTACCATACACCTGTTGACTGACAGACAAAACTCAGGAAACACGAAAAAAAATGAAAAAATTATATTTGCTCATAGCATTTCTTTCCGGTATGTTTTCCGGATGCAGTCAATCCGTTAACGAATCTGAAACAATAACAAATAATATTAAAACCATGCAAAAGGATACCCTTCCCGTGAACAAATCGGAGGAAGAATGGAGAAAGCAGCTCACCCCTGAACAGTTTCGTGTATTGCGTGAAAAGGGAACGGAAGCGCCCTATACCGGCCGGTACTATATGTCTAAGGAGAAGGGTATATACGTTTGCGCGGCCTGCGGCAATGAACTGTTTTCCTCCGACATGAAATTTGATTCCCATTGCGGATGGCCAAGTTTCGATCAGGAGCTTATGGGAGGTAAAATCATACAGCAGCGGGATACCAGTCACGGGATGATCCGTACTGAAATTCTTTGCGCCCGCTGCGGATCACACCTCGGACATATTTTTGATGACGGGCCAACGTCCACCGGGATGCGCTATTGTGTGAATTCAGTTTCGCTCGGTTTCAAAGACAGCCTGAAATAAATTTTGGTGAACGGTACTTCCATTCAGTCGGGTTTTAAAGATACGGCTGAATGGAATCGTTGAATTGCTTTCCGGAGGATGTGTGAATCCGGTAATTTTCAAACCGGTTGATAAATTCAACTTCCCCCGTATACGTGAAGTTCGGTTTCCCTTAATTTTTCCGCTTTTATACAAAAGGCAATTGCTTCAGCAACTTCCTCCGTTTTTACCCATTTCGAAAAATCAGCATCCGGCATGGAAGCCCTGTTTTGAGGGGTGTCCATCGTGCCCGGGACAATTATGGAGGCCTTGATGCCGGTTTTAGGATAGCCTGCATGGATGATTTCGGCCAGTCTGAAAAGCAGGGATTTTGAAAGTCCATAGGCCAGACTGTTAACGGAAAACCTTCCATCCGTACCTGGTTTGGAACCAATGAAAATAAAATGCCCCGGTTTTTTATTGGCAGTCATAACCTGGTAAAAGGGCCGGAAGAGGTTGTACGCCGACTTGAAATTTAAATTCAGCATCTGATCGATATCAGTAACCGAAGTCGTATGGATATCCCCGGGACTGAACCCGCCTACCAATAAAACGACCACATCGGTATCTGCATGTTTTATGGAAGCCTCTTCACAGGCATGCACGTCCAGCACATCGAGCGAAAGAAATGTGAGATGAGCAGAATCGTCAACCAGGCCGGCATGCATCGTTTCACGATTGGCGGCAACTACCTGGTAACCGGCGCCCAGAAGTGTTCTGACAACAGCAACGCCAAGGTTTCCGCCGGCACCGCTGACAAGGATTTTTTTCATGTGACAGGTAAGTTATTTTCAACAAATGTTATGCAAACAAAAACAGGTGGATGGAAATATCGTTCATAAATTGAAGCAGGATTAATCCCATAATACGGCTTGATCAGCGAAAATGGTATTTCATTTCGAATTGCCCCCTTTGAAGCCAGGACGCGGCATAGTTATGAATATGAGCGAGGGAAGGTCCGTCCTGAATTTTTTTACTTTTATGCAAGTTAAAAACCAGGAGACGGTGAATTCCGAAATCCTGGTGATGGCTGTATTCCAGTTCATGGTATTGAAGGATATCTTTCGGCAGCGGCAGATGCCATTCCTCGGACCAGCCGGAGCAAATGGATGGATCAGGTACCGACAGATCCCTGTTATGATTTTTTCCCAGGCGGTAAACCTCTTTGAAACTCCCTGCCTGCATTTCAGAAAGAACAATTTTCCTGTACATCTGTACCTGGCCACAGGCCTTTCCGGCCATCCGGAGGGAAATGATAAAAGTTGTTTCATTGATCCGTCCAAAAAGATCCGTGGGAAAAATATTATACAGATCCCCTTCGCCAACGCTGATCAAATAGATCGGGCGGGGAATGGAATAAGCGATCCGGACCTGGTTGTACCGGTTGCCCTTAAGTCTGATATTTCCCTTCCTCAGGGAACGTATGAACATGATGGAATGGTTAATAAACCGGTAAAAGGGAGGAATTAACTGATGCGTACCATTTAGACACGTATACAGCTGTAAATCATGGTGCCCTGTTTTCAGGATAGCCGTTCCTTTCAGTTTTAAAGAAGCAACCTTTTTACTTCCTGTACCTGCTGAAACAAAATCCAGATACAACACTTCAGGCATTCCAGGTTTGTAAGGGATGCCGATAATAACCGGCTGGTAACCCAGGAAAAAATGAATACCAGTCAGGTCCTGGTCCCGCCATACAGCACGCAGGGGATACTGTTCCGGATTTTCGAGACAAAGGTATTCCTGAGGAAAATGATGACCTTTTATTCTGTTTATTAATGGTGCAGGCATTATGTTTCCGGATTTATCAATCGAAAGATAGAAATTATTCCTGGTCCGGGAAATGGCTAATCGGAATACAGGCCTGAATGTGGATTTCAGCCAGTGAACGATTCGATGGCGGGAAACCGCAGAAATAAACAGACCGGTATGTGTTAATGATTTTATCTTGTTATTTTTGAGGCATTATACCACAACCATGCATCTCCAGCAAACTTCCGAAGAAATTTTAAACCAGCTCATCCAACTTCTGGTTGAAATGGATGATGATCAGTACCGGAATCCTGTTCATACATTATCGAAGGGAAGCATTGGCGTACATGTCAGGCATGTGATTGAATTTTATGAATGCCTGCTGAAGGGCTTTGAAAGCGGCTGCGTGGATTATGACAGCCGGCAGCGAAACACCCTTATTGAAAATGAACGCAATTACTCCATTCAGGCCATTGGTGCCATCATCAGTCAAATTCACCGGATCCCGTCTGACAGGGAGCTTCATATCAGCATTAATTTATCGAAATCGGGAAATCCAATGGTTTTACCCACCTGTTTTTACCGGGAACTGGCCTATAATATCGAGCATGCCATACACCACATGGCCCTTATCCGGATTGGGGTGGAAGCAGCCTATCCCCAGGTAAAAATAAGGGAGGAATTTGGTATTGCCTGTTCGACCCTCCGATACCGGAAACAGTTATGTGTACGGTAACCTTTTTGCCCACAGGCGAAACGGATTTTGTTCTCACCTCCAACCGGGATGAACAGACAACCCGGTTGCGGGCCATTGAGCCTATGTCGTATATGGTTAACGATACCGAGGTTTTTTTTCCCAAAGACAGGCAGGCCGAAGGAACCTGGATGGCCTGCAGCGGCCATAAATTCACACTTTGCCTGCTGAATGGTGCGTTTACCAAACATGAACGCAAGCAGGGCTATGCCAAAAGCCGTGGCCTTGTATTGCTTGATTTTTTCCTGTTTAATGATGTGGATACATTCCTTTCGGAATATGATTTTTCAGGCATTGAGCCCTTCACGATGCTTTTTCTCGATACAGACAGGAAAATACGATTGACAGAAGCCAGATGGGATGAGGTTTTGCTGCATCAAAGGGAAGTAAATGCGAAACGGCCGCATATCTGGTCTTCCGTTACCCTTTATTCAACCGAAATGATTAAAAAAAGGGAAGACTGGTTCCTTGAATTCCTTTCCGGGAATCAGCAAAACAAAGCGGATCAGATTTTGAACTTTCATCATTTCGCAGGCCGTGAGGATACTGAAAACGGTCTGATCATGAACAGGGAAAACCGGGTGCGGACGGTTAGCATTACCAGCGTGAGCAAACAGAACGAGACCATTACTATGACTTATAAGGATGTTATTGACGAAAAGGTATATACAAGAACGATTCCTTGATCAAAGCTTTCGATGGCGAAGACCCTTATGGATGATCCGCTTGCTTCATCATGAATACTGGCCCATGTGGCTGCTGTATCTTCCTGTTGCACCTTACTGGCTTTGGCTGATGATGAAATGCCGGTCATGGCATTTTTATAAATACACGAACCCTTCCATATTCAACGGTGGTCTGATCGGTGAATCCAAAAAGTCCATTATGGATGAAATTCATGAAGCCTGTAAACCGGTAACTTTATTGTTTGATGAAGATTCATCACTTGAGAACATCCAGGAAACGGTTAAAGAGGCCGGAATGGACCTGCCCGTGATCGTTAAGCCTGATAAAGGTGAGCAGGGCAGAGGTGTTCAGAAAATTTCAGACTGGAATGAACTGCATGACTATTTGCTTCACTGCAGGGAAGCTTTCCTTTTACAGGAGTATATCGATTTGCCCATGGAACTGGCTGTTTTCTTTGTACGTTTTCCCGGAGAGGAATCAGGACGGGTTACCTCCGTCACCACCAAGGAATTTCTTTCCGTTACAGGGGATGGCTATTCGGATATCCGCAACCTGATGCAACAAAATGACCGGGCGCGTTTTCAGGCCGGGCGGTTAGCTGCACTGAATCCGCATAGAATGAAGTATATTCCTGACTCCGGGGAAAGGGTGGTGCTGGAGGTGGTGGGAAATCATTGCAGGGGAACAAAATTTATTAATGGAAATCACCTCATCAACCGGCATCTGCACGAGGTGTTCAATAGAATTTCCAGACAGATGCCTGATTTTTATTACGGTCGCTATGATCTGAAAGTGGCCTCGCTGGATGATTTATACCGGGGCATAAATATTCGTATAATGGAACTGAATGGTGCTGGAGCCATACCAGCACATATTTTTGATCCCGGCCACAGCCTGGTCAGCGCCTGGAGAGATATTTTATATCACTGGAGAATGGCAGGGGAAATAGCGAAGCGGAATAAAAAATCAGGCCGTACGGTACGTTAATTGGCATTCGTTTTATAATGAGGGTATTCTGATAAATGAAGGGTGAGTCTCGATGGGGGGAGGAGCGGTACCCAAATCAGCCCCCCCTCCAACTTTTATTTAATTTTCTTTTATTTAAGTTTAGCAAAAATATGCTTAAAAAAAACCGGAATTTTTTTAAGGATTCAGTAGTAAAAAAAGAATTTGCTGTTTAAAATAAAGAA
>CAYWHE010000216.1:0-6872 GCA_964458125.1 uncultured Flavobacteriaceae bacterium
CAGCGAACACATCACCAATTTTTTCCGGACAGCCCGACATTCAATGGGGGGCAGCAGACGGCAACGGCGGCAGCGCCGGACCGCTAAAAACACAAAACACCGCCATGGATGGCACCGGTACTGTGCTGACGGTATTTACAGCCGATGGCACCAATGGTGGTTATGCAAGCCGACTTCGTTTCCGCGCCGCCGGAACCAACATACAAACCGTTGCAAGAATATTCATCAACAATGGAAGCACAAACGCCACTATAGCCAATAACATCCTTTGGGATGAAGTAACAATTCCGGCAAGCACTGCATCATCTACAGTAGCTACTCAAATTATTGAAGTGCCGCTTGGCTTTGCTCTTCCAGCAGGGTACAAAATCAACATCACTCTTGGCACAACCGTATCGGCCGGATATTACATATCAGTCATCGGTGGAAAGTATACAGCGTAATAATTACCATGGACATATTTCATTTACCTGACAAGGCAGAGTATGACAGGATATTTTATGCCATGTCAGGAGGTTCAAATGACTGGCAAATATGGCGAAAGCCAATCGGCGTAAGGTTTATATGGATCATGTGTCTCGGCGGGGGAAATGGAGGAGGAGGAGGGTTTTCTGCTGCTGCCGGAAATGCCCGTGGTGGCGGGGGCGGAGGAGGAAGCTCTGCAATGGGAACCTTTTATATGCCGGCAAATCTATCCCCGGATGTAATTTACATTAAAGTTGGCCTTGGCGGCGCTGGGGGACCTGCTTCAAACGGGGGCAACGCAGGCTCCCTTAGTTATATATCGGTTCGTCCTTCAACTCTAGCAGCCGATCTTATTTATGTTTCAGCCGCAACATCAGGAAGTGGGGGTGGTGCAGGTTCCGGTAGTGCAGGAGGCGGCGCAGGTTCAGCAGGTACCGGATCCGGAATTACTAATGCCATCCTGATGAAAATCGGAATGCCTTTTGGATCGGCAGGCGAGCCTGGCGTTGCAGGCGGAAGCATTGCCGGAGCCGCAGGGGGTTCTAAAACCATTTTGTTAACTACAACAAGCGGAGGAGGTGCAGGAGGCGGATCAACGCCGGCGGCGAATACCGATTTTGCCGGCGGTGCCATTACCGGTGTTAGCATTTGGCCAACCATTCCAGGCGGGCTGGCTGCCGGAGGAAATGGCAATGACGGTTATGTTAATTGGAAACCATTCTTCACCACCGGCGGAAGCGGAGGTGGCACCAATGGAGCTTCCGGCACCGGCGGCACAGGAGGAAATGGCGGTTATGGTTCCGGCGGTGGTGGTGGTGGTGGTGGCGTTACTGGTGGCAAAGGCGGCCGAGGTGGTGACGGGTTGGTTGTGATTGCGTGTATGTAAACTATATCGCGGGGTAGAGCAGTTGGTAGCTCGGTTGGCTCATACCCAACAGGTCGCAGGTTCGAATCCTGCCCCCGCAACAAAATCAAAACTATGGAATATTCAGATGCAGACCTGAACTGGCTCATGAACAAAACAGCGCTTTGTTCTGAACGCTACATGGAAGCCGAAATATTCCTGATTGAACTTTTGCAAATGAGCTGGTATAAACGAATGTTCTGCTTTGGAAAGATTTTGAAATTTTTAAAAAGCAGGGACAAGTATAAATTTTAAATCAATAAGGCGATGACAGTAAAACGGGGACTTGACTTAAACTGGGGAGAATTGTTCAATTTTGTTTTTGAGCAGCTGCCATCCGATCCATCACTTTCAACTGAATTCAGAAAGGGTTACGTTTACTTCAATACCGCAACCGGAAAATTCCGCGGATATGATGGTACACAATGGGTAAACCTTGGCGGATCGCCTGCCGAAATAATCGCATCGGTATCATCGGTTGGTTCCATCAATTCAGGCGCACAGAAAGAAATTACTCACGTTGATGCGTTGAACTGGTGGAAGTACATGCCTCTTGTTGCCATCGTTTCAACCAATTCATATTCCGGCCCGGATAATTTTGTGATCACACACGGAGCCAGCTACGTCACTACGGCCATCGCACTGGCCTATCCAAACGCCAAAGCGCAGATGTTCTTCAGCGGATCGGTAACTATGGAGGGCGATAGTGGAGGCGCTCATTACCTGCTATCTCATGACAGCTTCGGGGCCGTGGATTGTCTGGATATGGCTGTTGATATTTACGGAATCAAAATACTCTGATCATGGTAAAGAGAGGGATTGATTTAAATTTTGGGGAGCTGTTCAACGCCTGCTTTGAAAAACTCCCGGACAGGCCATCACTCGAAACGGAATTTGTTTCC
Organism: uncultured Flavobacteriaceae bacterium; assembly: GCA_964458125.1. Classification (GTDB taxonomy): domain Bacteria; phylum Bacteroidota; class Bacteroidia; order AKYH767-A; family OLB10; genus CAYWHE01. The sequence continues at coordinate 2,272 of CAYWHE010000216.1, forward strand.
GGGTATGTTTACTTTAACACCACCAGCGGAAAGTTTGAAGGGTATAATGGTGAATCATGGATAGAGCTTGGCGTTGGTGATATTGACGGAACATCGATCAACGGCGTAACGCTTAAGAGCGGAAAGATTTCACTGGGCAGCGGAAGCGCCGTATCTGTGGCAATATGCAAAGGAACGGACATCGATACCGGAATTTATTTTGACGCTCTCAACACCATAAGCATTGCAGCTGCTGGGGTTGATGCCCTCCACATGAACGGAAATTCCAGCTACGTAAAGACTGCATTCCTTTTATCAACGGCAGAACAGAATTTAAACGGAGCAACGGCGGCCGATGCAGAAGGGTCATTCAAGTATTCTCAGGGCGATGGAGCCTTTGTTATGAAAACATCATCCGGCAGCATTACCATCAAGCAGGATAGCGGATGGACGCTGCCTACCGGGACAGCATCACGTGCAGGATTCAATGCTGACAGTGATGATTTTACAGGAGAACAGGCCGCACTTGCAAAGACAGTAAAGGCTCTCATGGATCACCTGATGACAACCATGGGAATATTTGTCGCATGAAAAGGAAAGAAAGCCCAGTGACAGAGGCCATGAGGGTGATAAAGGAAGATGCGACAGAGAGGGAAAGGGCCTGTGCAAACGAGATTAACGAAGTATTGAAAAAAAATAATTGCTCCCTGCATATCGAGCCAATGGTTAAGATAAACGGGTATGATATAAAAATAAAAATCACTGCAAACAAATGATCAACTATTTCAAAAAAGAACACAACGTCATCCGCATGGATGATGCTTCGGGCCTTGCAAGCGAAATCCTGATGGACAAGATTACGCTCACTGACGGCACCAGCGTGCTGGTTAAATCACTACTGAACCACGCTCCGGGGTGGGCGGTTCCCGAAGGATATGCCGCGGCTCATCAAACCGACTGGGAATATGCCTGTGTGAAATTAAAAGCGTGGATTCAATCATTGCCGTGATGTACCAGGAGGAATTCATCCTGTGGATCAGTCACAACCATTATTACCACATCATTGATCGGGGATGGTATGTATGGCCGGATGATGAAAAGGATGAGGTGTTTATTTGTATAACAACTGCTGAACTATTCAAGCTATTCAAACCAGTATGACACAAAAAGTTCAAGACATCGCTCTTATTTTAAAAGACCTTGCCTTCCCCATCCTTGTTGGGGTTGTGCTGTATTTTGGATCGCAATACTTAAACCGGGTGGACCGGATTGAAACCTTGCTTTATGAAATAAAGGTTGATGGAGCTGCCGTAAAAGCGAAGCTGGAAAACATTGACAAGGACAATTCCCGGCAGGATAAGGAACTGGATGATTTAAAGGAAAGACAGGGCAAAAGATTTTAACTCAAATCACATGAAAATGTTCAAACACTACTGGGCTCCTACGCCCGTTATCTGGCGCAAACTCGGAGATTCGCTGCTGGCCGTTGGCGTTACAGCGCAGACCTATTCGGTAATTTCCGAAAATCAAAAATGGATGCTGTACGTTGCCATTGGCTGCATGGTCGGAAAATTCCTGACTAATTTTTTTGCTGACATATCTTTGAACGAAAAAGCAAAACAGGAGTGAAATCCGCATCAGCGGCAATCGGCTATTTACTTGCCGGAATATTCTTTATCCTGTGGCTCATGGCAAAGCTGGACTGCAGGAGTTCATCGCGCCTGACTGTTCGCGATTCAGTGGTAGTAAGCAGGCATCTTATTTTTGATACTGTCCATTATTCATTTATACATACCGTTATAAAAGAGAAGGAAGCATCGGTTATTCCTATTCCTGTTTCAATTGATACGGCTGCAATTATCCGGGATTATTTTACAAAGCGATCCTATCAGCTATCCGAAAATGATAGCTTGCATGAGAGCCGGTTTTCTATTGGCATTTCAAAAAATAATCTGGATTCCTTTCGCCATGAAATCAGATACCTCCGACCGGTTCAGGTAGTGGAAGAAAAGCATTTCCCGGTAATTAAGCCAAAGCGGTTTATGGCCTTTGTCTCTGGCGGGGTCGATACCTATTCATGGTTCAGCGTAGGTGGAGGCTTTAAGATCGATCATACAGCCATCGGTTACCATTACCACCCGCTCACGCAGATCCACCAAGTGACCGTCAGCCGGGATCTATTCGGGTTTTGAAAGGGTTTTTAAAAAATAGGAAATTTCCTTTTCGATTTCAGGTAGATATTTTTTCGGTATTGATCGCCTGCCGGCAATGGCAGCCGACAGCGTTGTTGCTGGGATGCCGCACTTTATCTCAAATTCAGAAACCCTGAAATCATTGAGTAGTTTCAAGACCTTAATTATACTGGCCTGCTTCATCCCTGCTGATCCTCCCAATTTAAATACGACTGGTACCAGTCGGCCATCCGGCGCATGATACCGGCGATTTCATCGGACTGCTGCTGTGGTGTGAGTGAAAGAAAGTCCTTGCCGGGGAAGATCCACCGGCAAAGGAAAAGAAAAACTTCATTGTCATAATCCAGCTTCCCGTAGGCAACCGTTTCCTTTATGGCTGCATTGATTTCATCTTCGCTGCCTACATCAAAATTTAAAATTTCGGCAAAAAGAATTGGATCCCGGGTATGAAGGATGAACTGCCGGCCATCATTGCTATCGTCCAGCCGGGGGTTTTCGCATAGCAGGAACTTGGAGGTTTTAGTCATTTTCGTAATCACTTCGCAACTTTCGTAATCACTTCATCTTATCAGAAAATTCGGTGTTTGGAACCATCCCCAGGGAGCGCAGGTAAATCTGGGTTTGATCCAGCGAATGATGCCGCAGCTGGCGCATGATGGAATAAAGATCGATGCCGGCCTTGTATGCCGCGATACTGCCGGTGTATTTCCATGAATATAAGGTATAGGCCCCATCCATCTTTAACTGCCGAAGATACTTTGAGTGCATGAGTGTCATCCTATTCCTTTTATATGGCACCAGTGAAGGGACCTTGTTATGACCAAAAAGAAAGTGGTCCGGTGGGAAGGAGCGGAAGTAGTCCATTTCGGCCCTAAATGCGGCTGGAATTACTACCGATTCCTGCTTTTTGTTTTTGCTCTGATTGCCATAAATCGTAATGATTCCACTTGCGAAATCAAGGTTGCCAACCCGCAGCCGTAGCAGTTCAATTGGCCGGATAAAGCAAAAGTAAATCATCCTTACAAACAGGTACATTTGAGGATCTGTTTGCCGCAGGAAATCCAGTATAACGGGTAGGTCGCGCTCCGAAATGGACAGGTTGCGGCCCTGCTCGATCTTCATTGCTTTGATCTTTCGGAGCGGGTTCTTGGCAATGATATCCCGCTCCATGGCCATGTTGAACAGGACATTGAGCGAAGCCCTGATTCCATTTATGGTTTTGCCTTTCAGCCCCCGGCCGGAGAGATCATCAAAATAACCCTGGACATGGACCTCCCCCAACTCCTTCATGGTCATGAAATCAAAATGCCTTTTCTTCAGGTAGTCCGAAAATGAATCAATGGCATATTTATACGACTGCCATGACCTGGTGCGCAGGTATTCCTTTTTTAATTCCAGCAGGCTGGATAGCTGGTCACTTACCGGAAGGAAGGTCTCCGGCCTTTCTGAAAACGGGAACGGTGACCAGCCAGAGCGCAGCAGGTTATTCAGCTGAACGATGATTTCCCCGGCCAGGGCAGCCCTCTTTCTGTCGGATTTTTCGTAGTTTATCCCCTGCCGTAATTTAAATGCCTTCATTTTTCCGGATGCCGGATCGCGGTATTTATAGTACACATACCAATCCGGTTTTCCGCCTGAAATGGTACGGTATAATTTGGGTTGGGAGTAGGGTTTCATTTGAAAATTATGCCCGTTTTTTTGCCCGGGTAAAAATAAAAGCCCCGATTTTACGGGGCTTTCCAGCCAACTGTGCCCGAGAGGAGATTAATTTTGGCCACATTTGCCGTTTTCGTCCAGCCTGTTTACGGGGCTTTCGGAGGGTGACGGATTTTCAAATAGCATTGTTTTCGGAGGTTTTTACCGGATTTTTGCCCGGGCTACCAATGCGAATTTATTGCAGTTTTTTTCTTCCAAAACTTTAAATGCCGCTGGCTATCCATTATTGCGATTATGCCAATCACATTTAAAAAGGCTCCGCCGATGATGATATAATTTTTTTGTTGCTGGGTTAATCCCTTGTCGCCGCTTAGGTAATCGTTACTTTTGGTAGGAAACATATTTGGAGCGGCCATTGCAAGGGATCCAACGATAACAAAGGGGCAGCCACCGGCCAGATTGGTGCTGCTGATTCGTAAGTTTTTTTTGATCAATGCCGTTTCTTTGCTTAACCGGCTGTCCATCTCCATTATTTTCGCGTTCAACGAATCGATGTTTACCTGGGCAAGCGCCAAACCGGGAGCCGCCAGCATTATGAATAATAGCTTTTTCATCTTGTGTTTTTTTTAACGACCAAAGCTACGAAGTAAACCCGCTTGATTGACTTCAAAGGAAGCATTATGGGCTGATAGTCTTTATTGAAGGAAGAAAACTGGGCAGAATGATCGGTTAATTCATCGAAGGTTTTAACCAGAATGCCATCGGTGGTTTGAA
>CAYWHE010000217.1:0-6871 GCA_964458125.1 uncultured Flavobacteriaceae bacterium
CTGGACTTTTACAAGGACAAAGTCCGAAGTGAAAGTTTTAGTCGAATGAATCCCGATCGCGTAGCGTATCGGGATTGGTTCAATACCCCGCTGCTTGCAGCGGAATTTGGGTCCAGGGCTTGCCCTGGGGTTCATACCTTTGATTTTCCCTGTCAGCGGGACGGACATTTTTCAGGAGGGAAATTACGTCTTTTAAAAAATTATTTAATCATTTGATTAAAAAAGTTGTTTAATCCTGAAAATAACATTTATATTTGCAGCCTGAAACAGAACGTGCAATGAAAAAAAAGGTACAGGCAGAACCCAGCACGGAAGAACGCATCCGGCAGGCGGCCCGGGAAGTATTTACCCGGAAGGGGTATGCTGCTGCGCGTACGCGTGACATTGCCGAAAAGGCGGGCATCAACCTGGCTCTGCTGAATTATTATTTTCGAAGCAAGGAGAAATTGTTTCATCTGATCATGATGGAAACTGTGCAGCATTTTACCATGACCATCAAGGACCTGCTGAATGACCCGGATACAACTGTTGAGAAAAAACTGGAACTGATCATCAGCCGGTATATCGACATGCTGAACCGGGAGCCCAACTTCCCTTTTTTTATTCTCAGCGAAATTCGGCACCATCCTGCCAAACTCCTAAAGGAGGCGGGCATACGGGAAGCCTTTACCCGGTCGGTTTTTTTCCGGCAACTGGAGGATCATTTAAAGGAAAGGAAAATTAAAATCAACCCTGTTCATTTCCTGATCAATTTTGCGGGGTTGACGGTGTTTCCGTTTATCGGCAAACCCATGATCCTGGCCATAGGCCGGACGCCGGAAAAGGAATTCATGCTGCTGATGGAAGAACGGAAAAAGCTGATCCCGCAATGGATAAAGACGATGATGAAGATGTCCTGTTAATGTAGTTGATGTCAAAACCGATGACCATGAAAAAGCTTCTCCACATTCCCCTGATCTCCTTGCTGCTCATGCAGCCTGGTGCTTGCTGTGCCCAAACCGGGTCCCCGCTCAGGATTGAAGATTGCTACCGGCTCGCGAGGGAGCATTACCCGCTTCAAAACCAGCAGGAACTGATTGACCAGGCCAATGCATATGCGCTGTCGAACCTGAATAAAAATTATTTTCCCCAGGCCGCAATCCTGGGCCAGGCTACTTACCAGTCGGATGTCACCCGGGTGCCAATCAGCATTCCCGGAAATTCCATCCCGGCTCTGGATAAGGACCAATACAAAATAGCCGGTGAAATCAACCAGGTACTCTTTGATGGAGGCGTAACCCGGCGACTCAGATCCGTTCAGAAAGCGCAGTCCGAAACAGAGTTACGGAAACTGGAAACGGAATTATACAGGCTGAACGAACGGGTGAACCAGTTTTTTTTCGGAATCCTCCAGGCGGATGCGCAACTCAGGCAGGTGGAACTGCTTCAGCAGGATTTGCAAACGGGGATCGATAAAATGAACGCTGCAATAGCCAACGGAACGGCATTTAAAAGCCAGGCTGACCAGTTGCGGGCCGAATGGCTGAAGGCCGGACAGAAAATCATTGAATTGCAGTCGGTCCGGAATGCCTTGTTGAACATGCTCGGGGAATTGATTCATCAGCCCTTGTCCGGGCAGGCTGTTCTTGAAAAGCCGGTTATGTTGGATCTGCCGGACGAAATTAAAAGACCGGAGTTGTCTCTCTTTCAGTCCCAGGAAAACGCTTTGGGACAGCAGCGGAAATTACTGGCCTCACGAAATCTTCCCCGCCTCCAGTTTTTTTTTCAGGGAGGTTATGCCCGTCCGGCGCTGAATATGCTGAGCAATGAATTTGATACCTATTACCTTGGCGGTGTGCGCCTGCAATGGAACCTGGGTGGATTCTATACATTTAAAAAGGAAAAGGGGCTGATTGAAATCAACCGGCAAAGCATCGTTTATCAGAAAGAAACTTTTCTGCTAAATACCCGCCTGAGCCTGATTCAGCCAAAGGAAGAATCCGGTAAAATGAAACTTTTGATGCAATCCGACGGTGAAATTATCGCTTTACGTGAAAATGTAAAGAATGCCTCGCTGAAACAACTGGAGAACGGAATTATTACGGCCGGAGATTACCTGCGTGATGTGAATGCGCTGGAACAGGCCCGTGAAAACAGGATATTACACGAAATTCAATGGCTCTTCAGCATCTATACAAGCCGGACCATAGCCGCCAATTAAAAAAATCCGACCTCATGAAAAAAACACTGATCGCATTCAGCAGTTTATTCCTGCTGACCTCCTGCCGTGAACACAGCAGGGATTTTGACGCCACCGGCACCTTTGAAGCCGTTGAAACCATCATTTCCGCTGAAGCCACGGGAATGCTGGTTCAGTTTAATGCGGAAGAGGGAATCCTGTTGCAGGCCGGTGAAATTACCGGGTTCATTGACAGCACCCAGCTGGTGCTGAAGAAAAAACAACTGGTGTCACAGGTTCGGTCCGTGCTTAGCCGGAAGCCGGATGTAAAAGCGCAGGTGGCCGCCCTGCAGGAACAACTCCGTCAAGCCGGACATGAGCAGCAAAGGATTACACGGCTGGTGCAGGCGGAGGCCGCCACGCAAAAACAACTGGATGACGCCACGGCCCAGGTGGCCATCCTCGAAAAACAAATTAAAGCGCTGAAGTCCTCACTGGGTATTACATCCTCAAGCCTATACGAAGAAACCGGACCGCTGCAGGCGCAACTGGAGCAGGTGCAGGATCAGCTGAACAAGTGCAGGCTGGTGAATCCTGTTACCGGCACCGTGCTCACCCAATACACCAGGCAGCATGAAATGGTTGTTGCCGGAAAGCCCCTCTACAAGATTGCCGATTTATCCACCATCCAACTCAGGGCCTATATCACCGGAAACCAGTATGCTTCCCTGAAACTCAACCAGCAGGTAAAGGTCCGGACTGATGACGGGCAGGGCGGATATAAAGCGTATACTGGTACTGTTATATGGATCAGTGAAAAGGCCGAATTCACACCGAAAACCATACAGACCAGGGACGAACGAGCCAACCTGGTGTATGCCATCAAAATCAGGGTGAAAAATGACGGTTTCCTGAAAATTGGCATGTACGGTGAAATGAACCTCTGATCATGGACGCAGTCATCCTGGATAAACTGACAAAGGTCTACGGAAAGGAAAAGACCGTTGCTGTAGATCATATTTCGCTGGAAGTAAAAAAGGGCGAACTGTTCGGTTTGATCGGCCCCGATGGTTCCGGCAAAACCAGCATCTTCCGCATGCTGACCACCCTCTTACTGCCGGATGACGGACAGGCTGCCGTCAGCGGATTTGATATCGTGAAAGATTTCAGGCAGATACGCAAAACGGTGGGGTATATGCCCGGGCGTTTTTCACTTTACCCGGATCTGACCGTGGAAGAAAATCTCCGTTTTTTCGCAACTGTTTTCGGCACGACCATAGAAGAAAATTACCACCTGATCCGCGATATTTATGTGCAACTGGAGCCCTTTAAAAAACGAAGAGCAGGTAAACTGTCGGGCGGCATGAAACAAAAGCTGGCCCTTTGCTGCGCACTGATACACAAGCCATCTGTTTTATTCCTGGATGAACCGACCACCGGCGTGGACCCGGTTTCGAGAAGGGAATTCTGGGACATGCTGAAACACCTCCGGGCCCAGGACATCACCATCCTGGTCTCCACACCCTATATGGATGAGGCTTCGTTATGCGGGCGCATCGCCCTGATCCAGAACGGGAAAATTTTATCCGTCAATACCCCCGGCAACATGAGGGATTCTTACCCGGGAACTTTATATGCCCTGAAGGCTGCCAACATGCACCGTTTGCTTGAGAGCCTGATGGCGTATACGGGAACCCTGGACAGCTATGCCTTTGGCGATCACGCCCATGCCCTTTTTAAGGAACCGGGTTTACAGGAGGATGAATTGAAAGCGTTCCTGACCCGGAGGGGACTGCAGGAAATTACGATACGACCCGTGCAGGCCTCTGTAGAAGATTGTTTTATCAGTTTATTGAAAAACTAAAATGGCTGTACCCGTTATCCAGACCCGCAAACTGACCAGGCGATTCGGTGATTTCACAGCCGTGGATGAGCTGAGTTTTGAGGTCATGCCCGGTGAAATTTTCGGGTTTCTGGGCGCCAACGGTGCGGGCAAAACCACTGCCATGCGCATGCTTTGCGGGCTGCTGGCCCCGACCTCCGGGCAGGCTTCCGTAGCAGGTTTTGACGTATACACCGGGCGTGAAGAAATAAAACGGAACATCGGTTATATGAGTCAGAAGTTTTCACTGTACGGAGATTTAACCGTCATGGAAAACATACGTTTTTACGGAGGCATTTACGGCCTGCCTGATAAGGAACTCAGATCAAAAAGTACGGAACTGGTTGAAAAACTCGGATTAACGAAAGAGGCCAACAGGCTTGTCGGTGATTTACCGCTCGGATGGAAGCAGAAACTTTCATTATCCGTTGCGGTATTGCATGAACCCAAAATCGTATTCCTGGATGAACCTACAGGCGGGGTGGACCCGTTGGCACGGCGGCAGTTCTGGGACCAGCTTTACCAGGCCTCCGACAGGGGGATGACTATATTTGTCACCACCCATTACATGGATGAGGCCGAATACTGCAACCGGGTATCCATGATGGTGGATGGGCGCATGGAAGCGATGGATACACCGGCTAATCTGAAACAAACATTTGATGCCGGCACTATGGATGAGGTGTTTTACAAGCTCGCCAGGAAGGCAACCAGGACGGAAAACTAAAAATCAACCGAACAAACGCATGTTTTCGAAAAAAGCAGGTTTTGATACCCGTCACCGGTTCATGGCCTTTGTGATGAAGGAATTTGCTCATGTGCTCCGTGACCGCAAAACGCTGCTCATCCTTTTTGGCATGCCGGTGGTGCTGATCCTGATTTTCGGATTTGCCCTGACCAATGAAGTGAAGAATTCCAGGATACTCGTAATTGACCAGGCTCAGGATGAATATTCCAGGCAACTGACCGCCAGGCTGGAGGCCAGCCAATACTTCGATATTGAAGTCAGCAGCCGGGACCCGGGGGATATCGACAAAATTTTCAGGCAAGGTCGTATCCGGCTGGCTGTTGTTTTTCCGGACCAGTTCACTTCGCAGCTGCTCCGGCAGAACAGGACAACGTTACAGGTCATAGCCGACGCTTCCGATCCGAATACGGCCGGGACGCTCACTACGTATATAACACGAATTGCCGATCAGTTCATGACGGAGCTGAACAATTACCGGGCGTCACCCCTTCGCCTGGTTCCGCAGGTCAGGATGTTATACAACCCGCAACTGAAGGGTACACCCAATTTTGTACCAGGTGTGATTGCCCTGGTGCTGATGCTGGTCTGTGTCCTCATGACGGCTGTTTCCATCGTGAAGGAAAAGGAAACCGGAACGATGGAGGTCCTGCTGGTTTCACCTTTCAATCCGTTGCTGGTGATCTTTTCCAAAGCGTTGCCTTACCTGATTCTCTCCCTGTTAAATGTGGTCTCCATCGTGCTGTTAAGCATTTTTGTGCTGGACCTCCCCGTAAACGGGAGCATGTTGCTGTTGTTCGCGGAAAGCACGCTTTTTATCATCACCTGTCTGTCCCTGGGCATCCTGATTTCCGTGCGGACCCAAAGCCAGCAGGCCGCCATGATGATTTCCTTCATCGGCATGATGCTTCCTTCCCTGTTGTTCAGCGGGTTTATGTTTCCCGTGGAGAACATGCCCATACCGCTGCAATATATTTCCAACCTCATACCTTCCCGCTGGTATTATATCATCATGAAAGCGATTATGATCAAGGGAGTCGGTTTTTCCTATATATGGAAGGAGACCCTGATCCTGGCCGTCAGCAGCGTAGTTTTTATCCTGGTCAGTTTGAAGAGTTTTAAAATCAGGCTGGCATGAGGACGATACGGTTTTTATTGCAAAAGGAGTTCCGGCAGATTTTCCGGAACCGTTCCATCCTGGCCACTATCCTGGTAATGCCCTTGATCCAGTTGCTGATATTGCCGCTTGCCGCGGATTATGAAATTAAAAACATCAACCTTTGCGTGGTGGACCATGATCATTCCTCCTGGTCGGAGCGGCTGGTTTCAAAAATTACCGCCTCCGGATATTTCCGTCTCACCGGCTATTCAGGTTCTTATGCGGGAGGTCTGAAGCTGGTGGAAACCGATAAGGCCGATCTGCTGCTGGAGATCCCGGCAGGTTTCGAACAGAACCTGGTTCGGGAGGAGGAACAGTCGTTGTTTATGGCGGTGAATGCCATCAATGGAATGAAAGCCAGTCTGGGCAGCGTTTACCTGTCGGGGATCATACGGGAATACAATGCCGGTATCATCCTGCAGGTTTTTCCATCTGCCCGTTACCCCCAGGCTCCGGTGGTGGAAACGGTGGTGTCCAACCGGTTTAATATCCACCTGAATTACCAGGTATTTATGGTTCCCGGTATCCTGGCCCTGCTGGTGACCATGGTGGGTGGATTTCTAACCTCCCTGAACATTGTCACCGAAAAGGAATCCGGAACAATTGAGCAGATTAACGTATCACCTATACGCAAACACCATTTTATCATTGGCAAGCTGATCCCGTTCTGGGTACTGGGTCAGGTGGTTTTTACCATCGGCATGCTGGTGGCGAGGGTGGTTTACGGCATCGTACCGGCCGGCAACCTGTTGCTGCTGTATGGTTTTATTTCCATATACCTGGTTGCCGTGCTGGGATTCGGGCTGTTGATTTCAACAATCAGTGAAAATCAGCAACAGGCCAAGTACATCACCTACATTTTTTACATCATTTTCAATTTGCTGGGGGGCCAGTTCACTTCCATCGACAGCATGCCTCGCAGGGCGC
>CAYWHE010000218.1:0-6869 GCA_964458125.1 uncultured Flavobacteriaceae bacterium
CTAAGAGCGGAAAGCGGGACTGCACACCGGCAAAAACGGAATGTTATGCTCCTAAAAAATAAAAAAACAAGCCGGCATCCTCCATTCCAAATAAGAATAAAAATAGCCCGGGTTGGTGATCATGCAAGTAAACCGTTGAAAAAGGCGGTTCGATTGTATCTGGAAGGTATGGAAGTCCCCGTCGGGTTCAATCAGGAAGTTCATTGGCGGGCTGATTTTAAAAACGGCACATGCCGCTGTTACAGGAAATGTATGACAGGATGGCTGTTGATATGCCCCGGGACGTCTTGCATGCATTGACAGCAGGGTGTTTCCGAAACATTAACTTTTTATTAACCGGGCACTACATGCGATCCTTTATATTTGCGCTCACTGACGCCAATTCCATAAATCACAACCTGCCAAACCTATTGTCATGAACAAATTCCTGTTTACCGCCCTGATCCTGTTTTTTTCATTACCTGTTTTCTCCCAGACTGACCTGAAGCGACCCGAAGCCAGCCAGAAGGCCATGGTGATGCAGCGTATCGGTTTAACGGACATCACCATTACCTACCACAGTCCCCTCTCCAAAGGAAGAAAAATATGGGGCGACCTGGTTCCTTACGGGGAAGTGTGGAGGGCAGGGGCCAATGATAACACCACCATTTCCTTCAGCACCGATGTTACGGTGGAGGGAAAACCCCTGAAGGCCGGCACCTATGGTTTGCATATGATACCCGGAGAAAAACAGTGGACCATTATTTTCAATTCCAACGCCGGCGCCTGGGGCAGTTTCTTTTACAGGCAGGAAGAAGATGTTTTGAGGGTGAGCGTAACCCCGGAGACCATGGAGGATCAGGCATGGCTGAGCTATGTTTTTACCAATCCCCTGGAGCAATCCGTTACAGCTGAATTGCGCTGGGCATCCTTAGCCATTCCCTTTCAGATCGGGGTGGATGTACCCGAAACCGTTTATCAAAGTATGAAGCAGGAACTGAGTTACATCAACGGCTTTTTCTGGCAGGGTCATAACCAGGCCGCCGCTTATTGCATTCAGCATCATGTCCACCTGGATGATGCGGAGAAATGGATCGATAAATCCATCGGGCTTCAGAAAAATTTCGCCAACCTGAATACCAAAGCCCGCCTGCTCGAAATAACCGGCAAGGCTGCAGCGGCTGATGCCATGCGGAAAGAGGCTTTGGCGCTGGCCGATGAAGCCCAGTTGAACGCTTACGGTTACCAGCTCATCAACGAAAAGAAACTTAAAGAGGCCATTGCCGTTTTTAAGCTGAACATTAAAAAATACCCGGCATCCTGGAACGCATACGACAGTCTCGGTGAGGCCCTGCTCCTCGACGGAGATAAGGAGGGATCTAAAACCAATTACAAAACGGCTTTGTCCAGGGCCCCACAGGAACAGAAAAAAAGGATTGAGGACATCCTGAAAAAGATCTGAGGATTCCCGGAAGGCTATTCGGCTTTCAGGGCATACACCATCGGCAGTTTATCTCCAAAACGCTGAAGCCGGTATTTTCCTTTTGTGGTTTCAACCATATCCTTAAAGCAGGGGTAGGGCGAAAAGTCATATTCCTCGAAAGCGGTAATGGTTAATCCGTGTCCCAGCAGTGCGCTGAAAACTTCGGCCAGACCATGGTTCCATGAAACGGAAGGCAGTTGCATGACAGCATCCGGATCGGCATAGGTACCGGATTCTGTTTCCAAAACCGGACCCGATTTGAAATAGCGGTAAATAATTTCCCGGAAATCATTATCGAACATCCAGATCACGGGATGAAATTCAGCAAAAACAAACTTGCCTCCCGGTTTCAGGTAACGGGTTATGACGCCGGCCCAGGAATTCAGGTCCGGAAGCCAGCCGATGGTTCCGTAGCTGGAAAACACCAGGTCAAAGGTTTCATTCAGATGAGCGGGTAAATCATAGAGGTTGCAGCAAATAAAGCGGGCGGACAGTCCAGCCGTGGCACTCAGTTCATTGGCTTTGTCAATGGCGGCATCGGACAGATCCACACCGGTTACCTGCGCGCCCATCCGCGCCATGGAAAGGCTATCCAGTCCGAAATGGCATTGCAGGTGCAGGATTTTTTTTCCTTTCACATCCCCCAGCAGATCCAGTTCAATACTGTTCAGCGTATTTTTCCCTTCCAGGAAACCGGCCACATCGTAAAATTCCGACTGCACGTGAAAGGCCGTCCGTTTATTCCACAGTTTCCGGTTGATTTCGATATACGTATTCCCAACGGGATCTTCTCCCGGGTCGGTTTTTTCCATAAACAGGTTGGTTATCGTCAGCGAAGGAATTAAAAATTTGCCAGTTTCTCCAGCACTTCGGCCTTTTTCCGGACGGAAATGGGTATGGACGTACCGTCATTTAAAACGATGTAACCGCCGTCGCTGCGCACATATTTTTTGACGAAATTCAGGTTGATCAGGTGACCGTGATGCACCCGAAGGAAATTATTTTCGGCCAGCAGGTCGTCATACTCCTTCATGGTCCGGGAAACGAGGTAGCTTCCCTGTGGCGTGATGAAACGGGTGTAACTGCCGTCGGCTTCCAGCCGGATGATGTCGTTAACCTCCTGCATGATCATGCCATCCAGGGTGGGGATGGCTATTTTATGCAGGATTCCTTTTGGGTTTTTCAGGTTGGATAACAGCAGCTTCATCTGCTCCAGGGTATCGCTGCTTTGTTTCTTCAGTTCAAACCGGCTGACGGCTTTGATGAGCTCTTCGGCGATGACGGGTTTGAGCAAAAAATCCAGGGCGCTGAAGCGAATGGCCCGTATGGCATACTGGTTAAAGGCCGTCGTAAAAATAACCTCAAAGGAAACCGGTGACAGTTTTTCGAGTAAGTCGAAACCGGTCATGCCGGGCATTTCAATATCCAGGAACACCAGGGCCGGCTTCATGGCCCGGATGGCTTCCATGCCTTTTTCAGGCGTATGACAGGCGGCCAGGACCTCCACATGAGGACAGTATTTTTGAAGCAATGACAACAGGTTTTCCCTGCTGTCATCCTCATCGTCAATCAGGATAGCTTTGATCATGGGGCGGGTTTATGAGGCTAAATTAAAAAAAATCTCCGGCATGACATTCATCCCGGAATATTTACACCGGCAGCGGATTATAAGTAGTCCAGGGGCAGTCTGATTTCCACCCTTGTTCCCGAAGGTTGTCCTTGTTCATCTTCGAGGTCAGTGAAGGTAACGGAGGATGCGATTTTCTTTTCCCTGTTCAGCAGCTCAATGCGTTCGCGGGTTACCTTCATGCCCAGCGATTTATGTTTGCCGAGGGATGCGGCTTTGAGTTCGGCGGATTTTTTCCGGCCGATGCCGTTGTCTTCGATTTCGGCATGCAATTCACCGTCTCCGGTAAAAATTTTCAGTCGTAGCAGCCCGGGGCTTCCTTTGGGCATGATGCCATGCAGGATGGCATTTTCCACGAAAGGCTGGAGCAGGAGCGGGGGAATCAGAATGGATTCGGTGTCGATATCCGGGGCGACTTCAATCACATAACCGAGGTTGTTTTTAAAGCGGAGGCTTTCCATCTGTATATAAAGTTCCAGCGCTTCGAGGTCGCTGCTTAAGGGTACGGCCGGGTGCATGGAGTTCTCAAAGATCAGCCGGATCAGCCGCGAGAAACGGGCCAGGTAATCGGATGCCGTATCCGGGTTATTGGTTGAGATGTATTTATTAATTGAATTTAAAGAGTTGAAAATAAAATGCGGGTTCATCTGCGCCCTCAGCGCTTTCATCTCCACCTCGGCCAGCGCCACCCTGAATTCCGTTTTCTTTTTTTCTTCCCTCCTGATTTGCCGCACACGCAACTTAAACCCGCCCAGGGAGATGCCGGCTGCGAGGAGAAACATGGCCCCTTTGAACCATCCGGTCTTCCAGAATGGCGGTGTGATGATGATGCTGACGGAGGCCATTTTATCACTCCAGATACCGTCATTATTGGCGGCCCGAACCCTGAAAACATATTCGCCGGGATCCAGGTTGGTGTAACTGGCGTAATGCCTGTTGCCAATGTCATTCCAGTCCGGGTCGAAATTTTCCATCCTGTAGGAATACGTGTTCTTGTCGGGAAACAGGTAGTTCAGGGCCGAAAATTCGAACGAAAAAAAATTCTGGCTGTACCGGAGTATGATTTTCCGTTTGCCCGTTATGCTCGAATCCAGGGGATACGGTTTTTCAAAGACCTTAAAACCGATGAGCACCACCGGAGGCCTGTAGGTGTTTTCACGGATCGAATCCGGATGGAAAGCGGTAATTCCATTGGTGTTTCCGAAGTACATCCATCCGGCCTGGTTCCGGAAAGAGGCTCCCAGGTTGAATTCGTTGGAGGATAACCCGTCACGTGTGGAATAATTTTTTACCGACCTGGGCCGGTTGGATTCGGCCTGCCGGTTTGTAAAATCCAGCCGGACCGGCGGAGAAAATTTGCAAATTCCGTTATTCGTGCTTAGCCATAAGTTGCCGCCGCCATCCATTTCCAGGGCATAAACGACATTGTTCGGCAATCCGTCCCTGTCGGTATAATTTAAAAACCGGCCGCTCCTTTTATCGAAGGCGTTCAATCCTCCTCCATTGGTTCCCAGCCATAGCGTCCCGTTTCCGTCCTCCTGTATGCATAATACATCGTTATGACTGATGGCGGCCTGTTGACCATGCTTTGTTTTATAGGTTTGAAAGCGGTTGGTTTTCCTGTCGAATACAGTTAATCCTCCTCCGCCGGTCCCGAAATACATCCGGTGCCCGGCATCTTCGTGGATGGCGAAAACGGTATTGCTGCCCATGCCGTTGGTATCCGGTTCGTCAACCTGGTACCGGCGGAGAAGTTTTAAACCGGTATCGTACTCAAATGCGCCGCCGATCTGGCTGCCAATCCATAAATGGTTCAAATGGTCATGGAAAATTTTCAGAACGGTACCGCCCGAAATGTTCTGTTTATTGGAAAAATCTGTATTAAAAACCGTGAATTGATTGTTGGTACGGTCGAAAATATTCAACCCTCCGCCGTTGGTGCCTACCCATAAACGCTGTTGCCCATCCGCAGACAGGCACCAGACACTGTTATCGGAAAGCGAGTTTTTACGGCCCGGAACATTGACATACCGGATGACCTTTTGATTTTCACCATCCTGAAAATGCAAACCGCCTCCGTTTGTTCCATACCATAAACCGTGACGATTGTCTTCAAAAACGGAATAAACGTTTTTATTCCCGGTTCCCGGATTAAATAACCCGTTGCATCTGGTAAAGTAGTCAAAGGGTTTGGTGTAGAGGTCCAGTCCGGAACCATTGTTTCCGATCCAGAGAAGGCCTCCCCTGTCCCGGTAAAAACAAAGTATCTGGTTTGAAGACAGGGATAAGTTATTCGCCGGTTCATTTTCCAGGTGACTGATTCGCCAGGTAGCGGTATCCAAAAGAAGAATACCGTTTCCATTGGTTCCGATCCAGAGCCTGCCTTCATGGTCTTCGTAAAAACAATTGATGAAACTGATTCCGCTGGCCTGCAGTTTTTCCTGTTCCCGGATTCTGATGAACTGGTTTTTATTTTTGTCAAAATAACAGATTCCCCGGTCGAACGTGCCAATCCACAGCCTGTTCCGGCTGTCTTCGAACAGACACTGCACCCTGTTTTCCGGCAATGAATGCGGATTCTCCGGATCGTTCAGAAAAATTCCGGTTTCACGGGTTTCGGGGTTGATGAAATGAAGACCTTCCCGGCTTGCGATCCAGATGGTTCCATCCGAAGTCCGAAGCATCCTGCTGACATTCGAATGCCGCGTTAATCCCTGTTTGGAACGGGAACTGGTCAGGACTGAAAATTTTTCTGTACGGTAATCGAAAACATTAACACCCCCGTTAAAAGTAGCTACGAGGAACTTGGAGCCACGAAGGTGTATCATATCATAAACCCTGTTGCTGCTGATGGAACCGGTATCAGCCGGATCATGCCTGTAGGTTTTAAATTCCCCGGTAAAGGGGTTCATCCGGCACAGGCCGCCTCCATTGGTGCCCATCCAAAGGAACCCTGCGGAATCTTCAAACAGGCTGACAATGACCGAAGAGGGTAAGCCTGAAGTGTCTCCGGGAGCCGGTTTATAATGCTTAAACCCGGTTCCGTCATAACGGTTCAGTCCGTCACCGGTCCCGATCCAGATGAAGCCGTTCTTGTCCTGCAGGATGCAATAAACGGTACTTTGGGAAAGGCCGTCTTCCACTTTCAGGTGGTGAAAAGCCATTTCCTGCTGGGCTTGCAGCAGAAATGACCCGACCATACAAAAAGCAAATAAGCAGCAGAAGGGAGTTCCGGATATTCTCAGCAGACGAACAATTCCCATCCCGCAAAGATATAAAAGTTACACCCTGTTCACGGGGTCATGTGACCTTCTGGGAAGAAAGGAATTACCGGGTGATGCTCATTTGTTTGCTGTCGACGACCACCTGGTTGATGATCAGTTCACAGGAATAACTCCCGCTTTTCAGGGTGCCGGCTTGGACCTCTGCCTGTCCGAATCCATGGCTTTCGACAGCAATTGATTGAACGAGGGAATGACCGGCATTATAAACGGCAATTGAACTCCTTCCCGAACCCTCCGGAATAAAATAACGGATAATGGTTTTGTCCGAAAAAGGATTTGGTGCATTCTGTTCCAGGTAGGGCCTGCTGCTTCCATTCTGTCCCGTTTCCTGTCTGTTCGGGCTGCTGATGCGCGCCTCCAGGGCGTCAAGCCGGCTTCTTAACAACTCATTTTCTTTCTTCAGGTTGTCAAGTTCTTCATTGCTTTTTTTCAGCATGTTAATTTGTTCCTGTTGCTCCTTGATTCCCTGCACCAATACCGGAACCAATCCCAGGTA
>CAYWHE010000219.1:0-6853 GCA_964458125.1 uncultured Flavobacteriaceae bacterium
GATGGAACGGCCAGTAAGCCGCCTCCCCCACCGCCACCCGGACCATGCGGATCGTAAGGCAGTGAGGTACCGTTGCCGCCGCTGCCTCCGGTACCCGAAACGTTTAAAACAGAATTGATGGCGGAACAATCGATCATCACACTTCCACCGGCGCCACCTCCACCGGAGCCATCCAAAACAGTGGCCAGGGCATTGGCTCCGTTGACGAAAACAAACCTTCCGTTCCCGCTGACCATTCCGGCCGTAATTAAAACGATTCCTCCTCCGTTGGCCCCGCTGGCAATACTTCCATTATCTGAATTGCCTGCACCGCCTCCTCCTCCCATAAAAATCCTGGAAGGAACACCGGTATTGCTCAAGACATATCCTCCGATTCCCTGCGCATCCGCGTAATTTGTACCGTACATGCCGGTATCTGAATACCCATATCCCCCGTAACCGCCGCAGCCCGCATTAGAACCTCCGCCACCACCTGCATTATGATTATTTCCACCGCCGCCGCCATTAGCTGCTGCCCCGCGTCCGGAAGCATAAGGCGCTATACCGTACGTGGCAATTCCCTCTCCTTTTAATGAAAATGAATCCGGGTAACTCAACGCAGTATAATCGTCAAGGTGGAGATGGAAATCCGTTCCGGGCTGGTACTGTCCACCCCGGAATCCCAAACCGCTGACATTCATATCGGCATTGAATGTGACGGTACCTGAAGCATCCAGCACCAGGACACCACCGGTAAGTCCGTTCCATGCCTGGGCCGTAAGCGTTCCCGTAATCACCGGATTGGCATATTGGGGCACGCGGATCAGTTGTACCACTCCCAAAATGTTGTAGGTATTGGTTACTGGCGCAACTGTTTGAATGACATTTCCTGCTACCGAAAAAATACGCGCATACTCAAACTGACCGGCTCCGTTATAGGCCGTGATTCCGCCATAAACAACCGAATTGGAAGTATTCACAGTAGCGCCCTCCATTTGCATGATGAGTACCAGGTCACCGACTGAAAACCCGGCCGCTGAGACTACCGTGATGGAAGAAGAACAGGATGCGGATGAAACTGCCAGCACACTGGTATAGGTATTGATTACCCCGGAAATGTTTGGAGATCCGGCAGATCCGTTCCCTATGCCACCGCCAATTATTTCAGAAATACGAAGGAGCAGAAAACAAATAAAAAAACCCGCCCGCCTGGAGAAAGCAAAAAAATACATCTGGTTATATTTACTTATATGCTGTTAAAAGCTAAAATTCAAATAATTACAGATGACATTATGCAAAAATAATGTTTTTTCCACATTTCCAGGCAGTTTTTTTATAACCATCTTAATATCAATATAATAATGACTTGCACATTGCTTTTATTGTTTGGTTTCTCCCCCATTAGAAACAGGGGTCTGTTTATAACTTTATAATAACGTTTTAAGAATCGGTTTATGTTCAGACTAATTTTCACATCCGGAACAAAACCTACCATCATGAAAAAAATCAAATTTACCATGATCATCCTGTTGCTTGCAACGATGACCCAGGCGCAAAAAGGAAGAGTGCTGCTTTTTGGAGACCTGAATTATTATAACACCAGTTATGATTCCGGTAACGATCCCGGAAAATATCACAGCTTTCTGCTTTCTCCCGGAGCGGGATATGGAATAACTGAATGCATTACACTGGGCGTTCTGGTACAATACGCAACCTCCAAATCAACTTCAGAAGCGGAAGTCAGGAAATATGGAAGCATAGGCGGAGGGCTTTTTGCACGATATAATCATAAAATTTCCCAGTACTTTTCCTACCGGAACCAATTAAACCTGGTTTTCGCCTCAGGAAAAGAACGGACACAGCCTGATGGCGGAGTAAATGATTTTAACAAATCACAAAGTTTCTCGGCCAGCATTCTGCCTTCCTTCGGTATTCATCCAGATTACAATTGGATTATTGAACTGGGTTTTGGAAATATTTCCTGGACGGCCATGACCAGTCATCCCGACAACGGAAATTTCCTGGATGATGTGAAAACCCGTTCGAATGCCTTTCGCCTGAATTTTAACGCTTCCACACTTTACTTCGGAGTCGCCTACCTGTTTGGTTGTGAAAAAGCAGCTGAAGTTCCTAAACCATAACCCAGAATAAAGCCGCATTCCTTATTCCGGCGCTTACTGCCGGGCTGATTATTGATTTTTACTGTTCAGGTCCTGACCCGCATAGAATCCCATATCCTTATTTTTCAGGTATTTTGTCCAGAATGTAATCTGCCCGGTATGGTAAGACAAATGTTCTACCACGTGCAGGATAATGCCCGTACCGGAAAGTCGGAAGCCCTGGACAATACGTTCCCGGATCAGGGCCTTATCGTCCAGATTATTCAGAACTGACCGGCAATCCAGGATAACCGTCCTGATCATGCCGGCCAGTTCCTTACCCTGTAAGCCGGGACTGGCGGTGAATTCAACATCCCTGTTCCGGTTATCGGGCAAACCTCCAAGTGAAGAAAGTATATACTGGGTCATGTTGCCGCAAAGGTGAAGAACCAGGTTTCCGATACTGTTCAGGTATTCGTTTGGTTTCTCCCAGGTTTCAGCGACCGTCAGTTGTTCCAGGCATGCTTCAATTCTTTCCAGACTTTCCTGCATACGGAATACGGACCGGGAAATAAAATCCCGTGTAAATTCGGATTGGTTCATGAATGGTTGACCTGGCGCACAGGACCTGTATACGTATATAAAAGCAGTTATTAATCATGGCAGGAAGGTTTTAGCCTGAGGACATACAACTGTCCTTTGCGGATCAGGCTTCCACTCCTCCGGAAGGCACGGAAGTTTTAATCAGGTTGATAAATTCGTCAAACAGGTACCGGGAATCATGCGGTCCGGGCGCCGACTCCGGATGATATTGCACCGAAAATGCCTTTCGGTTCCGGATGCGGATCCCTTCAATGGAACCGTCATTCAGGTTGACATGGGTGACCTCCACTTCCTTCGATTTTTCAATTTCCTCCCGGTTCACGGCAAAACCATGATTCTGGGAGGTCACTTCACAGCGTCCGGTGAGGATATTTTTAACCGGATGATTGATTCCCCGGTGGCCGTTAAACATTTTAAAGGTGGAGATGCCGCTGGCTTCTGCCAGCACCTGGTGCCCGAGGCAGATGCCGAAGAGGGGTTTGTTGGCTTCCACAATGGTCTTCACGGTTTTGACAACTTCAGGCATGACGGCAGGGTCACCGGGACCGTTGCTGATCAGGTACCCGTCAGGCTCCCACTGTTCCATCGATGAAAATGGCGTGTTATACGGGAACACCTTCACGTAACATCCCCTTTCGGACAGGCAGCGCAATGTGTTGAGCTTAACCCCCAAGTCCAGCACCGCTACTTTCATATACGCATTACTGTTACCGAACGTGTAGGCTTCCGCGGTGGAAACTTTCGAAGACAATTCCAGACCCTCCATGGACGGCACGTTGGACAACATCTCCTGCAACCGGCTGATATCGGTCTCCGTGCTGGACAGAATGGCATTCATCGCGCCTTTATTTCGTATATGACGTACAAGCGCCCGGGTATCCACATCGGCAATGGCCACCACTTCCTGATCGCGGAAGTAGCTGATGATGGACGCATCGGCCCCTGACCGGGAATACCGGTTGCTGAAGTTGCGGCATACCAGCCCGGAAATTTTAGCAGAACCGGATTCGCTTTCGCTTTCCAGTATCCCGTAGTTTCCGATATGTACGTGGGTGGTTACCATAATCTGACCAAAATAGCTCGGATCGGTAAACACTTCCTGGTAGCCGGTCATACCGGTATTGAAACAGATTTCACCTGTGGCAATGCCGGGAAATCCGGCGGCAGTACCATGAAAAACAGTACCGTCAGCAAGCAGGAGGAAAGCAGGGGATTTTTTCTCGTATTTCATTGGTGGTGATGGCTGCCTGTTTCAAGACCGGCAGCCGTGAAACTTATTTTTGAATAAAATTAAACAAAAAAAAAGATAAAGGAATTAGCTTTATCTTTTTTTCAATGAAAACAGGATTCATCGGGCAATTATTCTCCGGATTTCTCTTCAGAATCCGATGATTTTTTCTTCCGGGTTGTCTTTTTGGGCTTTTCTTCCTTGACCGGATTGGCCGTTGTTTCTTCCACGATGGTAGCCTCCGGTATGTCAGCGGTTTTAGCCGCTTTCCTGCCTGCGCCTCTTCTCCTGGTTGATTTGGCCTTTTTGGCCTTCGATTCCTTGCTGTAAACCGTATTGAAATCCACCAGTTCCATCATGCACATTTCAGCATTATCCCCCAGCCTGTTTCCGGTCCGGATGATCCGGGTATATCCTCCCGGCCGTTCGGCAACCTTTTCGGCCACCTCCCGGAAGAGAGTGGTTACCGCATCCTTATTCTGAAGGTAGCTGAAAACAGTCCGACGGCTGTGGGTTGAATCCGATTTGGAACGCGTGATCAGGGGTTCGATATAAACCCGTAAGGCTTTGGCCTTGGCCAGGGTCGTTTCAATCCGCTTGTGCAGTATTAAGGAGGCGGCCATGTTGCTGAGCAGTGCCTGCCGGTGACTATAGGTTCTTCCTAAATGATTATTCTTTTTTCCGTGACGCATCTTTCTGTAATGTTAAAAGGTTCTTTGGTCCATCTGCCCGGCAGATCAGTCCCTATCCAGTTTATATTTGGTAACGTTGGTTCCGAAGGTCAGACCTTTACTGCGTACCAGGTCTTCCAATTCGGTAAGCGATTTCTTGCCGAAATTGCGGAACTTCAGCAAGTCGCTTTTGTTGAATGAAACCAGGTCGGCAAGGGTTTCCACATCGGCTGCCTTGAGGCAATTGAGTGCACGGACGGACAGGTCCATATCGACCAGCTTGGTTTTAAGCAACTGACGCATGTGCAGGGATGATTCATCAAATTCCTCGGTTGGTGTTTTAGGCTTGTTCTCCAGGGTGATTTTTTCATCGGAAAACAGCATGAAATGATGGATCAGGATTTCCGCAGCTTCCTTCAGTGCTTCCTTCGGATGAATGGAACCATCGGTGGTGATTTCCATCACCAGTTTCTCATAGTCTGTTTTTTGTTCCACGCGGTAATTCTCCACGTTATATTTTACATTCCGGATGGGGGTAAAGATGGAATCCACCGGAATGGTACCCATGGCCACATTGGTGGCTTTGTTTTCTTCGGCTGGAACATAGCCGCGTCCTTTGTCGATGGTGAGATCAAGCTGCAGCTTCACGCTGGGCTCCATGTTGCAGATCACCAGGTCGGGATTCAGCACCTGGAAAGCCGTGGTATGGCGGGCGATGTCACCGGCCGTAAACTGGTTCTTGCCGTTAACGGTAATGCTGACCCGCTCGGAGTCGGTGTTTTCAATTTGCTTTTTGAACCGCACCTGTTTGAGGTTCAGAATGATCTCCGTGACATCTTCCACTACGCCTTTGACGGTCGAGAACTCATGATCCACACCGGAAATCTTGATGGAGGTGATGGCATGTCCTTCCAGGGAAGAAAGGAGGATCCTCCTGAGGGAGTTTCCAACCGTAATACCGTAGCCGGGTTCCAGAGGACGAAACTCGAATAACCCTACACTTTCGGTAGAGTTCACCATGATTACTTTATCGGGTTTTTGAAAAGCTAATATTGCCATATTTATTTCGTGTTATAGTTTAAATTATTTTTATTCTTCGCCGGCTGCGTTTCCATGTTGATTCGGGGAACCAACCCGGGGGCCTGACCGGCACCAGGTTTACTTGGAATACAATTCCACAATTAATTGTTCTTTGATATTCTCGGTTATCTGGTCGCGTGCCGGAGCCGATAAAAACCTGCCGGCCATCTGATCACCATCCCATTCCAGCCAGGCATATTTGTTTACCCGTGAATGCACCGCATCGCTGATCACGCCATAGGATTTGGAACGTTCCCGGACCCCCACCAGGTCACCGGACCGGAGCGTATACGAACTGATGTTGACCACCTTGCCGTTGACGATGATATGCCGGTGCGACACCAGCTGCCTGGCGGCATTACGCGTAGGGGCCAGACCCAGGCGGAACACCACGTTATCCAGACGGGATTCCATCAGTTTCAGCAGGTTTTCACCGGTAATGCCCTGCATCCTGGAAGCTTTCTGGAAAATCTTGGCAAACTGGCGTTCGAGAATACCATAGGTATATTTTACTTTTTGCTTTTCCTTCAGCTGGGTTGCATATTCCGAAGATTTTGCCCTCTTCTTGTTCAGTCCATGCTGACCGGGAGGATAATTCCGCTTTTCGAAATATTTATCAGGACCATAAATCGGTTCCTTGAATTTTCTTGCAATTTTGGTTTTTGGACCTAAATATCTTGCCATTGTATTTTTTAAGGTATATAAGTTGTCTATTGACTTAACAGGAATTCGAATCAGATTCTTCTTCTTTTCGGAGGGCGGCAGCCGTTGTGCGGGATCGGGGTAATGTCCATGATTTCCATCACTTCAATGCCGTTACCATGGAGGGTGCGGATGGCCGAATCCCGTCCGGCGCCCGGGCCCTTTACAAACACTTTCACTTTTCGCAGACCGAGGTCATAGGCTGTCTTCGCGCAATCCTGTGCAGCCATTTGAGCCGCATAGGGCGTGTTTTTTTTTGATCCCTTGAATCCCATCTTTCCGGCCGAAGACCAGGAAATCACCTGTCCGGATGTGTTGGTCAGGCTGATGATGAGGTTGTTGAAAGTCGCATTCAGGTGAGCCTCACCGATTGCTTCCACCTTAACCGTTTTTTTCTTTGCGGCCTTTGAAGGGCCTGCAGGCTGTTGTTGTTTTGCCATTATGTATGCGCTGAATTACTTCGTTACTTTCTTTTTATTTGCAACTGTCTT
>CAYWHE010000220.1:0-6766 GCA_964458125.1 uncultured Flavobacteriaceae bacterium
AACAAACCCCTGATCATGGAACCTGATTCAGAGGTCTGTTCGCAGAAATTAATGGCGGGTCCCGGGCCCGGTAAGAATTCTCCGGTTTACCTTATTGCCTGCTGAAGGCAGATGACCAGGAAGCGGAACGACCCTGAATCAAGATGTAGTACCTGCCGGTAGCCAGGAAACCACAATTCAACCAAAGGCCATCCGCTCCATCAGCCATCACCTGGTGATTCGACTGAATTACTCTTGCCATTCCATCGTAAATATAAACATCAACAGGTCCATTTTCATTTTCATTCAGTTTAATGTTCAGTTTGTTTCCGTAAAAATTCGTATGAATCTGTCTGACGTTAACGGAAGTAAAATTCACAGACTTCAGGCCCAGGTATTCCGTCCTTCCATCCAGATCGGTTTGCTTCAGGCGGTAATAGTTAACCCCGCTCAGCGGTGCAGCATCCTGTATCTGGTACTTGACTGGCTTGCCTGAATTGCCGGAACCTTTGACTATCGCAATGGTCTGGAAATTCATGGATGCTGTGGCGCGTTCGATTGTGAAGTAGTCATTGTTGGTTTCCGTTGCCGTTGACCATGAAATCTGCGAAGAATTACCGTTAACCTGCTTGACATCATAAACAAGGAGTTCCACCGGAAGTGTAAAACCCGAGTGGACATAAAACCCGGAAAAACTATTGATAGCGGTACGGTTCATCGTATAGGAAGGATGTGGATTAGCCGTGGCCGGACCGGTTATACCCGGAATATCCCAGGTCGACAAACCTGCATCATACAGGCTGATTCCTGCGCCTGCCCGGTTGAACCCGGTTTGCTCAGCCGTTGTATCCCACTGAAGTTTCAGGTCCACATTCGAACCGCCTGCTGATGATTCACCAATCAGCCAGGTCCTGTCAACAGCGCCCATGACAACCGGGGCACCCGAAACCATATTCTGGTAAACACCCTGGAATACCCGGGCCTGGAAATTATCGGCAATTCCGGCATTTGCAAAATTCAGCACCGGTGAGTAACTGTTCGTACTGACACCGATCGGGAAATCACGTGTACCGGTCAGGTTATTGATTTGCAGAACTCCACCTGAAGCGGCCGTCCCGTTCGTAACCACGAACCTGCTGCTGCTGAATCCTGTGATGGCGTTGCCGCTGGTGATCACCAGGTTGTTGTCGTTCAGAATAAGCCTGCCTGAGGTAAACTGCATCGTACCGTTCACCTGAATGTCACCGCCGTAATTCAGGGATACGTCTCCTGAAGTATTGGCTATAACCAGGTTGTTGAAATCCAGACCTGAAGCCGTACCCGCAATCTGCTGCGCGGCGGCTCCATTAAAGGTGACATTGTTGGTTCCGGAAATAAACGATCCATCATTGGTGAAGTCACCTCCGATCTGGAGGTTGAAACTGTTGGCTGATAAGGTGGCCCCGCTTCCGATGCTGATGGCATTGCTCACGGTCAGGCTGTTGGTCATCAGGGCTGTCGGGCTACCTGCAGACTGAACCGATAAATTGGCAACCGGCCGGTCGGTATTGATCTGGATGGTTTGAAGAGCGGGGGTGGAAGCATCGCCGATCTGGAGGGTACCATTGGTAAAGGAATAGGTTCCCACATTATTGTTTATATAGCCAAGACCTGCAGCACTGGCTTTACGGATGATGATGGTTCCGCCGTTCATGGTAAAGGAAGATCCCGCACCGTCCATCGTGAACGGTGCCGCGCTGGCAGAAGTTGTTCCGCTGGTGTTGAGCAGCAGGCTGCCGCCGGAAATGCTCAGTGTTGTATTGGACGCAGCGCTGAATCGGTCGAGGGCTCCCGAAACCGAAATGCTTCCGTTGGTCAGCGTTATCATGCCTCCATCTGATACCAATGCCTCATCCGTTATATCACCGATCTTCATTTGCCCGGCCGTACATTTTAAGGCGCCTTGCAGACGCACACCCGACAATACATTCATCACGGAGTTCGGACTGTTCATCCAAAGCATGCTGGAGGAATTGATGGTTACCGGTGAGGAAAATAAATCAAGGGAAATGGCAGCGGAAGCAACAGAGAATTTAAATGTACCCGCATTCAGGGTAAGGAAATTAGAAGGTGCGGAAAAAGCCGAAGCTCTTACTTCCAGCACATTGGCGGTAGAACTGCCCATCTGCATGGTCATCAGGTTGAAATTGGTCAATCCTCCCGTTCCACTGATGGTCTGGTCACCGTTCTTATTAAAGATGACATTGCAAAGGCTTGTTGCCACGGGGCGCATGTTGATAGTTCCGTTGTTGGCTATATGCCCGGAAGCGATCATCGTATGAGTGGATGCAAAACTCTGGTTGGCTTTCAGGACTGCGCCGGATTTCACGCGGATATCGCCATTTACTGTAAACGTAACGGATGAGGTGCTGCTGCCGATAAACAATTTTCCGCTGCTGCCTCCGCCTACCGTGAGGTTATTGCAGGTATAAGATCCATCCAGCGTCACCGTATGTCCATCGGCAATGATGACATTATCCGTTGACAGTGGAACATATCCGGCATCCCAGGTTGACGGGTTACTCCAGTTGCCCGTGGTAACCGAAGTTACCGTACCGGTGCCGGAAGTAGCTTGTGAACCTGTACAGGCAAAGCTCATGCATCCTTCCGTTACGGCATATACCTTCCACCAATAGGTGGTTCCGGCATTCAATCCGGTGGCTGTATACATAATGGTTCCGGCAGCAGTCTGGGTAACATACGAATATGTTGTACCGTCAGTGGACTGGTAAACAACGTATCCCAGTTCATTCGTTGCCCAATCGGTCCAGTTCAGGGTCATGGATGAAGTAGTGACAGCCGAGAAGGTGAGAGACGAGGAAGGGTTTGCCGGAACCGGAGGCGTAAAGGTCAGCCTGCTGTTGGAGGTGGGCGTGGAATAATGAAGACCCGGATTCGCATTTCCGAATGAAGCGGAGTTGTCGGCCTGCTGGGTCAATAATTCGGCCGCAGACGGAGGGTTGGTTACAATGATACCGTTCATGCCGCAGGAGTACCCGATTGGCACAACAGCTGCCGTGGACATTGTACCGTAGTTAAATTTGATGACGCCGGAAAATTCGCTCAACTTGACCTGGAAGTTGTAATTCGAACCCGATCCGGTTTTGTCATCCATACCTACATATTCAGCTGTAAACACCCTGTTGGGGGCTGTACCTGTTGTTTTATAACGTATGCTGTTCGCCAGGTTGCTTCCTCCGTTGCAAATCAGGTCCCCATACATGGGAGCCAGGGCCTGATAGGTTCCGTCAAAGGAATTCGGGGCAACACCGTTTCCGCAAGGGCTATTATATAAGGCATTGCCGTCTTCGCGGTAGGAAATGTTACCGCTGCAGGTGGCATACCCCGGGGGCTGGGCAGCGGGATCGCCAACCGGCCAGTTCCCGTCATAGGTGCTGGTGGAGAAATCAATGAATCCATTCGTGCTGATGTTCACCGTGGTGAAACGGGTACCCAGGTACCAGAAATCGAACCCGATCGGAACAGGGAAACTCCTGTTGTCGTCGGTGAGATTGGCCACAACCCCGCGCCAGGAGGCAACGGAACTGCCCGTTGCGGCGATAGAGGAGTAGGTGACTCCCGTCGTACGCTGAACCGTATACGAAGAGCAGGTCTGAGCAACCGACGGCAGCTTCTGAAGACCCAGGAAAGCGGTCAGCATCAGACTGAAAACGGCTGTTCCTGTTTGGATGTTGAATACAAATTTTTTCATTTTTTACCGGATTTAATAATTGTTTATATTTGAATTTAGAATTTGATAAATATAAATATGGAATCGTACACTTCTTTTTGGGGGCTTCATTTCATGACGGCGGTTGTCCACCTCTAAAAACCATACCATGGGCAAACAGGCCCGGTTTTGAAAATGCATGAAATACGGTCTGAAACCACAGTTTCATGATTCCGGCCTTAAGAAACCGCTCCACGTTCCGTTTGGTTACGCTTGTAAGAAAAATCAAAACCCGATACAAATAGGACGGCAGTTAATTAAAAAATCAGGCGGAATGTCCGCTATTTAAATGGTTTCCTTCCATTCAGCAAAAAAACAAGGTGTTTGTGCCATGTAAGAAAAACCGGAACCCGGTCCGCCAGGTAAACTATTTCATCAAAAAACCAATGCCTGGACAGGGCAAGGGGCGATGAAAGAAAAATCAATCATTCAGTAATAAAACCATCCATCCGGTCCGCGGTTCAATCCAAAATCAGAATCCAAGTTCTGCTTTTAACCTGGAATAACCCGACCGGCTGAGCGGTAACCGCTTCCCGTTTTTCATCAGGACCACATAGTTTCCCTTATCAAAAGGCTCAATTTTTTCAATCCGTTGCAGGTTGACGATATAGGAACGATGAATCCGGAGGAAACGGCCGGGGGGAAGTACCTGTTCAAAACGGGCCATGGTTTGTTTCTTCAGGAAACAATCATTGCCTGTATATATCTTGACGTAATCATCATAAGCTTCCAGGTAATCAATATGGTCGCCCGGAATTATTCGTATATGTGAACCGTAACGAACCACCACCCTGTCCTGCGGTACCAGGCCGGATGGCAGGTCTTTTAGCAGCCCGGTAACAGCAGCATGTTTAACGGCATCCTCCCCCCCGCTCCTCCATTTCAGGATCGCCCTGTCAAAACGTTCCTGACTGAAGGGCTTGAGCAGGTAATCCACGGCATGGGTTTCAAATGCCTTCAGGGCATATTCGTCAAAAGCAGTAGTAAAAATCACCGGAGGAACCTGGTCGAGCAGTTCAAGCATCTCGAAGCCGCTGATTCGGGGCATCTGTATGTCCAGGAATACCAGGTCGGGTTTGTGTTTCAGGATGGCTTTCACACCTTCAAAACCATCCCCGCATTCTTCCGCCACCATGATGCCGGGATGCAGCTGAAGGTATTCCCGGACCAGGTTCCGGGCCAGTGGTTCATCATCGATAATAACCGCTTTCATCATGTCGTCTGTGGAATCAGTAAGGTTGTCGTATACAGGTTTCCGTCATGACCCGTGGTGACCAGGTCCCGCCGGGCAAACAGCAGGTAAAGTCTTCTTCTCACCGACTCCAGTCCGAAACCCGTTCCTGGCGGCGCTATGTTCATGGCCGGATCAAAGGGATTCTGAACGGAAATTTCCAGCATCCCATTCCTTTTTTGCACCATTATCCGGATGGTCACCTCGCCTGTATGCCCATATAAGCCGAATTTGATGGCATTCTCCAGAACCGGCTGCAGGAGAAGGGAAGGCATCATGCATCCGCGACCTTCCTGGTCTGTCTCGGTGACGGTTTGAAGCCGGTGACCGAAACGGATCTTCTCAATATCCAGGTAAAGTTGCAGGTGGGCCAGTTCATCCTTCACCGGCACCAGTTGCTGCCCGTCCTTTTTCATGGTACCCCGTAAAAAATCACCAAGCTGCTGGATCATCCTCCGGGCTTCAGCCGGCTGTGATAGCGCCAGGGAACTGATGGAGTTCAGGCTGTTAAACAGAAAATGCGGTTGCAGTTGTTGCCGAAGTTTAGATAATTCAGCTTCCCTCCATAAGACTTCCGCCTCTGTTTTACGTTTTTTATTTTCCTCCTGTTCCTGCATGGCGTGGCGCATCCCGCTGAACACTTCCACGATGGTAATAATAAGGAATGAAAAAATAAACCGCAGGGGCAACGATTGCTGTAAAAAATTATAATACTGCCCGTCCGTAACCTCCAACCGCCTCATAATCCCAAAACCGGCCGCCAGGCTGAGAGCCGACAACACCAGGATGTATACCAGGCGGTAGGCATAATTGCCCGTGCCAGGCGCATAAAAACGGTAGTTATTCAGGATGATGAAACCGGCCAGGGCCAACAGGAGGTTGCTGACAATGGCATCGGTGACCGCCGTCTTCCAGGTAATACCAAACCGATGCAGGAGAAAGGACTGAATAACCATCCAACCTGTCCACCAGAAAAAGGAAGACAGTATTTCCCGGCGGTAAAGAAATATCCTGTTCACATGAATACGTTTTCAGACAGACGCCTTTTACGGATGCATCCCCGTAAAGGCTCCATTCCCGCGTATAAAAGTAAGGTATTCTTCCGGATCGGCGGTTTCCATGGTAAAGGAATAGCGGTTCATTCCATTACCGGGAGTAACCAGCCTAACCAGGTCGGGTACTCCGGTAAACAGAAGGCGTTCTATCCATACTTCATCCTTTTCTGCCTGCGCACCCTGTTGACGGACCTTTTTAAAAGCATGCACAGCATTTTCCGCCTCCAACAAACGAAGCTGTAAATCAAGCCGCTGAATGAATTCCCCGAATGCGCCTTTCAGTTGAAACACCAGCCGGAGTAGATACCAGTTCATAGGTTCGGGCAGTTTAATAACTCTGAATTTCAATCCCCCCAAAAACAGCCGCTCCTTTCAATACCAGGACCTTTGTCCCATCGGAAGGCCTTTCTTTGTAAACCGGGCGCTTGTCTTCCACATTACCCAATACGGCTGTCAGTTCGGACTTCACCTCCCAGTGAGGCGGGATAATGATGCGCGCCCCGCCGAAAACGGCATTCACCTCCAGTTGCACGGTGCCCTGTATATCGGCCTGGCTGAGGTTAATTTCTACACCGGCAAAGACACAGTTGATCTCGCCTCCTTTGAAATTTTTTGAAACAATGTTTTTCTTTAAACTGGCAAAAACACTGTCGTACTGAATGAAATCTTCACCTGTGGCCGTGATCTCAGGGGCGCCGGTTGCCGCGCCCGGCCTGTGAAAATCCCCGTGTG
>CAYWHE010000221.1:0-6724 GCA_964458125.1 uncultured Flavobacteriaceae bacterium
AACTTCAGCCGGCAATTTCACGGACTGGCTGACTTCTAAAGTCAATGCATGCTGAACCGGGTTTGGATAAACGGCAAAGCCGGATGAAGGATTGTTCATGTAGCTGATACCCGTCCAGGTGAATGGTGCAGATGATGAAGCGCATCCGTTACTGTCGGTAACGGTAACCATATAGGTTCCTGGAGATAAGGCCAGCAGTGTTTGATTTGTTTCCCCTGGCAGGATATTGCCATTCAGGTACCATTGGTTCCCGCTTGGGGCGGAAGAGGTAAACAGGTTGCCGCTGGGCGTGATGACAGGTACAGGGGGAAGCTGATAAACCGTAGCCGTTACGGGCACCCTCGTGCTTTTACACCCGGTGCTGACCTCCCAGTCGTAAAAGAAATAATAACTTCCGGAGGTGTTTGCATTGGGGGTGAGGTTGGCAGTCAGTGTAACAGGAACTCCGGGCGCTGTATATGGCCAAACGGCTCCTGCCGTATTCCTGGTACATTGGGGACTTGTGTTTTCCAGTTCGAGCCGGTAACCAATACCCGGATTAATGACGAAATTCAGGGGTATTGGGGTGATGGGCCCGTTTACAACAGGAACACTTGCTGTGCTCAGGATGGCCCCCCCGGCGGTTTGCCTCAGATTAACCGTAACTGTTCCTGGTGTTCCCGGGTAAACGTGAACCTTTTCCAGGGTGATCGTTTGAGCCACATCAAATTGAATTCCGTAATCATTGGGGATGGCATAGGCCTGGTTGCCCATTCCGGCATCCGGGGGGCCCACATGCTGAACGCCTGATCCTGCACTGTTCTCCACGTACCAGGTGGTGGTGGTGGTGACATTTGGTGCAAAGGAAGTACCTGTATTCACTGGGTTTCCGCCCGTTGCAGCCGTATACCAGTTCAGGGTGCCGTTTCCGGATGCGGTTAGCGTGACTGCACCTGGACCACAACGGGCACTGTCTGTTACCGTTGGTGTGCCGATGGTAATGACGGTTATACTCAGGGTATTGGACGAATCTGGTGCACAACCGCCACTGACCACAAATGCGCGATAGGTTTTCGTTTGCGTGGGGTTGATGGTATAGTAGGAGGAATCATTGCCGGGTCCGGTTTCATTAACCCAGCCTGTTCCATCGTTACTCTGCCAGTAAATGGTACCTGTGGAACCGGTCAGGGTAAGCAGGGTATTGGCTCCGCTGCAAACCGTATCGGAGATGGTAAATGCCGTGCCGGCTACGGAGGCGGGGCCCACGTCAATAAACACGCTGTCGATATCCCCGCAGGTGCCGTCATCCGATACCAGTACATAAGTAGTCGGTGTGGAGGGGTTGGCCGTCACACTGGTTCCCGTTGTAGCACTAAGACCGGTGGCCGGTGACCAGGTATAGGTATAATTGGGATTGGCGCTGCTGGCCGTCAGGGTTGTCGTTTCACCGGCGCAAAGGGCCGTATCCGCTGCTGTCAGGATAGCCTGGGTGGGAGCCGTGACGGTTGCCACAGCGGGTGTACGGGGACTCTCACAGCCCACCTCATAGGTGATTTCCAGCCTGGAGATGGATCCCCCGTTTTCAGTCCAGATATCATGGGGAGTATTGGTGGATAGCGGAAATTGCATGCCCATGCGGGTCAGGGTAACTGATTGCCCGTTAATGGTAGTGGTGGCGGGGCTTGTGGCATACGAATTTGCATCATTTGTTCCGCGGGTGGCCAGCACGCCAATCACATCGCCGGTATAAATCTGTATGTTCACCGGAATCACGCCGGTAGTGGGATCATTCTGGGTCAGGAAGAGCGTATTGAAGGCATTGGTAGTCGTGGCATATAAAGGCGGCGGGGTAGGAGGAACAAAACGAATGACGGCAATATTCTGAGTGGTGCCGCTTCCCAGGGGAGCAAACAACCCGGTAATCCTGAAATCGGAAGGGGCAATAAACCAGTATCCCCGTGCATTACCTGTAAATGTTGAATTTTGGGAAGGCATTGGTGTCGTACCGGAAGCGCCGCCATTGGATGCATCGGTGGCGTAAAAAGTGGTGGTGCCGGCTACGTTGGTGTTCAGGGTGTCTCCGGTTGAAAGGAGTGTACCGCCGGTGGGCTGATCATACCAGCGTATGGTTCCATTTCCCGTTGCCGACAAGGATACCGGTCCGTATCCGCAGCGCGTTGCACCGGTGGTGACTGGAGGTGCCACACCTACAACGATGGAAATGATATTGGAAGTATCGGAGGGACAGGCCGGTGCCGTCACGACTGCCCTGAAATCAGTGGATAAAACCAGGGTAACGGCATAGCTATCTGTCGTTGCCCCCGGCCCGGTTTCGTTGACCCAGGTGGTACCGTTGAAACTCTGCCATTGTATGTTTCCCACATATCCCGTCAGCGTCAGGGTTGTGGAGGCATTATCACATATGGAGTCTTCGGTTGCACCGGCAGTACCAGCAACGGATCCACCGGCTATCGACTTTCCGGTTGAAATTGCAAGTATGGCAAACAGGAAAAATACGTTGTGTAGAAATTTTTTCATGGTTTTGGTATGGTTTATTTTACTAATTGATTTAATTATTCAAAGAAAAGAAAAAATTCAGTATAATTCAAACAAGAAAAATATCCGGTTTTTAAATAATTGACACTTCAAAATTCAAATTATACCTTTACCTGCCGGCAATACATTCGTTAGCCTGATGTAAAAATCCCGGCATTCCGATATCCCCATGAAAACACAATTCCTTTCCATTTTATTGCTGATTACCGTCCTTCCATCCAGGGCCCAGGTAATGTCATCGCAAACGCTTCATGTTTTGTTTCTCGGAAACAGTTATACCTATGTCAACAACCTGCCTCAACTGGTTGCCGACATGGCGCTTTCCACGGGAGATACGCTGATTTATGACACCAATTTACAGGGCGGGTACACCCTGCAGAATCATACGAATGATGGCACTTCCATGAATAAAATCAGGCAAGGCGGTTTTGATTACGTGGTGTTGCAGGAACAGAGCCAGCTTCCTTCCTTCCCTATCAATCAGGTAATCACCGGTGTTTTTCCCTTTGCCCGTATGCTGCATGACACCATTCAGGCCTATAATGAATGCGCCCGGACGCTGTTTTACATGACCTGGGGTCGAAAAAACGGGGATGCTTCCAATTGTGCCGTATGGCCTCCTGTTTGTACCTACATGGGCATGGACAGCCTCCTTCGCCTGCGGTACCTGATGATGGCCGACAGCAACCAGGCTGAAGTTTCACCCGTCGGAGCCGTCTGGCGATATATCCGCCAGCAATACCCGCTGATTGAATTATACCAGACCGATGAAAGCCATCCCTCGCTGGCCGGTTCCTATGCTGCGGCCTGCAGTTTTTATGCGGCCATTTTCAGGAAAGACCCGGCAGGTATTGCATACGATGGTGGCCTGGATTCTGTCACCGCTCTCCTGCTCAGGCAGGCTGCCAGCGCCATTGTATTTGACAGCCTGGGGAACTGGTCCATTGGCACCTATGATCCCGTTGCTTCCTTCGCCTATTCCGTTTCGCAGGGAACACAGGTTTCCTTTACCAATTATTCAACCTTTGCCACTTCTTATTTATGGGATTTTGGAGACGGGGATACCTCCTCATCGGCCAACCCCGTTCATCTTTATGCCTCAAATGCCGCTTACACCGTCACATTGGTTTCCATCCACTGTAATCGATCCGATACCCTGGTCCTAACGGTCAACCTGAATACGGGTTTGGAGGATGATCATGATCCGCTAAAAATATTCATTATCAGTCCGAACCCGGCCTGTGAATTAACCATTCTGTCAACATCCGGAGAACCATGTAACGCATGTCAGGTCGACATTATAAACGCTTCCGGAAAACTGGTATGGAAAACCAAATATGATACCCGGCTTTTAAACGTATCCAACTGGAGTGAAGGGGTATACCAGGTTCTGGTTCATAAAAACGGCACGGTGCGCTATTCCGGAAGAATGGTGGTAGTTCATTCCGACAGGTAAAAAAACCCGTTAAGCAGCATTAAGGGCTTTCGGATTAGTGCTCAAACGTATTGGATGCTATTGCCGGCCGTATTTAATTTAGCGGTTACCTCCGGGGCAAAAACCTTTTATCCCGTCAAAGATTTTCAAAGGTATTTCCCAGTTCCATGTCACCGGATTCGAAACCTCTTTTAAACCAAAACATTCGTTGTTCCGATGTTCCATGAGTGAAGGCATCGGGTACGACATAGCCCTGTGATTGTTTCTGAAGCCTGTCGTCGCCCACGGCATTAGCTGCTCCAAGGGCCTCTTCGATATCACCGGGGTCCAGGATGTCATTCATTTTCCGGGCATGATGTGCCCATACACCGGCCAGGAAATCGGCCTGAAGTTCAAGCGCTACGGAAAGTTTCCTGCCCCTTTTTTCATCGGACATTTCCTGCAGTTCCTGAACCTTTCCGGAAGTACCCAGGAGGTTCTGAATATGGTGTCCCACTTCATGAGCGATTACATAAGCAACGGCAAAATCACCGGGAGCCCCGAAACGGGATTTCAATTCATCAAAAAAAGCCAGATCGATATACACCTTCCTGTCAGTTGGGCAATAAAATGGCCCGGCGGAGGAACCCGCCTGACCGCAACCGCTTTCCACGCTGTTTCGGAAAAGTACGAGCCTGGGTTCTTCATAAATCAGCCCGGCCTCCTTAAACAGGCTATGCCACACGTCTTCGTTATCGGCCAGCACCACCGAAACAAATGCGGCCATTTCATCTTCTTCGGCGGTGGTAACCACCTCCTGAGGCTCCTGTGCCGGTTGCATCTGCTGCGCTTCCTGGATAAGCCGGTTGGGGTCCTCACCCATAAACAACCGGATGACCAGTATAATTACGCCTATCAGTCCGCCGCCAACAGCAATAGAACCGGCGCCAAACTTCCTGCGGTCTTCAACATTTCCGCTTTGCCTTCTGCCAATCCATTTCATGGGAATAGTTTAGATTGTAAATATAGGCATTAAGCCTGTTTGTCTAACCTGAAGGAATTCAGGAATCTCTGCGAACCGGCCTTTAACCCTCTCTCCGGCAGGGAAAGACAAAAGACAGGAGAAAAAAGTATTTTTTTTTGAGATGTCCGCTACAAAAAGCTTCATTATAACAATTTTTATATATAACTTGCAGGGATCATTAACCTTCGATCCTAATACCAAACCCCATGAAGAAATTATTTGTCCTTAGTGCATTTATTTTGTCCGGCTATCAGGCTTTTTGCCAGTCCTGCCCGGATTGCAACACGCTGACGGCCACCATTAACAACGCCACCGGTTACGGCTGTACCGGCGAACTGATTCTCAGTTTCAACGGCACCTGTCCAACCCAGGTGCATGTTACAGGTACTGATTACACCGGCGCCCCCTATAACAGTTTCAATACGGTCAGTTCACCTTCGGCCTGGTTCCTGAAAGCGGGTTCCTACAGCTACCAGTTGTTTTCATTTGACGGTCTCACCCAGCAGTGCTCGACGGCCGTAATACCCTTTACCATAACGCAACCCATATGTGATTTTGACCTTCAATACAGCCTGGGAACTCCTGACTATTGCCTGGGCAGCATTCCGGTAAACGTATGGTCGGGCAACCAGGGCTGCAGTAATTCCGTGAATGCCATTTTATACAAAATGGAGATTGACGGTGTAACCTCCCTGAATCATACCCCGGTTACTTTTGATATTCCGCTGGGAGACAGCGGAACCTTTACCGCGTATAATTATGATTTTGTCAATGGGAGCCTTCAGGCCATTTGTTCGGAGAGCATCACGGTGAATACCCCGTCGTGCGGTTTTTCAGTCAGCCTGACCGCTACGGCCGGGACACAATGCACCAACCATAAGATCCCCGCAACCAAAACAGGAAACGCCTGTGGTGGTGAATGGACGGCCGATTTATTCCTGAACGGAAATTACGACACCACCCTGTCTTCCACCACGAATACCATCCAGTTTACGGGCCTGAGTAACGGAAATTATGAAGTTTCGGCCTATACGGGGGTTTGTTTTGATTCCAAACTGATCACCCTTAATTATTGTCCGAAACCCTATGGTCTTAGCTCCACAGAAATAACATCCACGAGCGCCAAGGTGAAATGGACCAAACAAACCTGTGGATTGGGATACAATGTGCAATACCGGGTCATGGGAACTACCACATGGATCTCCAAAACCATTTCCACCAATACTGGAAATAAAATACTGACAGGACTCCAGCCATCCACCAATTATCAATGGAAGGTCAGAACTAAATGCACTAGTTCGCCGGCTTATTATTCTGCCTTTACCACCATCAAGACCTTTACGACCCTGTCGGCCAGACAGGAAGCTGATATGCCGGGTGCGGATGACGATATTTCGGTCAGCCTTCAGGTATTTCCAAATCCCGCAAAAGATGTGCTGAACATCCATGCATCCCTTGATGAACAGGAAGGAAAATGGCTGATGTACGATGCCACCGGACGGTTGTTATGCGAAGGTCGCGTGGTTGCGGAGGATGGGGAATATCAGTCCACCGCGGATATTTCCGGCTTGAAGCAGGGAATTTATCTGCTGATGATGAAGACCTCGTCCGGTATGGCCACTCAACGGTTTTTGAAACAATAACGGATTGCCTGGCTGAAAGCAAGGGCATGAACCCCGGGGCAAGCGCTGTACCCATCCCGTCTCGCCTCAGGCGAGACGG
The DNA here is from genome assembly GCA_964458125.1 of uncultured Flavobacteriaceae bacterium. Classification (GTDB taxonomy): domain Bacteria; phylum Bacteroidota; class Bacteroidia; order AKYH767-A; family OLB10; genus CAYWHE01. The sequence continues at coordinate 6,696 of CAYWHE010000221.1, forward strand.
GATTCATTCGACTACGACTTTCACTTCGG
>CAYWHE010000222.1:0-6709 GCA_964458125.1 uncultured Flavobacteriaceae bacterium
TTAGATTTTTATTTCCTCTTCCGCTGCATTGAAAAAATGATACTCCATCAGGTGATAGGCATTGGACGGCTCCACCTTTAATTTCACCTTGTATTTGCGGGCCCATTTCCAGCGCTGGGAGAAGATTCCGCGATTGAGGAAGGCTTCCAGGTAGGGATGCAAAATCAGTTTCAGCGACTTCTCATTCTGTTCCTGCACAAAAAAGCGGATGTTATTTTCAATCTCGTCCATGATCAGGATGCTGGCCTTGATCTCACCGGTACCATCGCAGGCCGGGCATTTTTCAACCGTGATGATATTGGTTTCGGGCCGCACCCGCTGGCGGGTCATCTGAACCAGTCCGAATTTACTCGGCGGCAGGATGGTATGTTTGGTCCGGTCTTTTTTCATCTCCGACTTCAGGCAGTCGAAAAGTTGTTTCCGGTTTTCCGTAGTATGCAGATCAATGAAGTCGATAACGATGATGCCACCCATGTCGCGCAGGCGCAATTGCCGGGCAATTTCCCGTGCCGCATGGAGGTTTACCTGCAAGGCGTTGTGTTCCTGGTTGTCGTTGCCGGCATTTTTTCTTCCCCCGCTGTTCACATCAATGACGTGCATAGCTTCGGTATGTTCGATAATCAGGTAAGCCCCTCCCGGCAGGTTGACGGTTTTTCCGAACAGGGATTTGATTTGCTTGTCGATGCCGAAATGATCGAAAATGGGCACCTTGCCTTTTTGCAGTTTGACGATTTCCACCTGCTCGGGAGCAATGCTCCGGATATAGGTTTTAATCTCTTCGGCCAGCACCTGGTCATTCACATGTATGCTGTTGAAGTTGGGACTGAGCAGGTCGCGCAGGATAGTGGAGGTTCTGTTCAGTTCGCCCAGCACTTTTTGAGGGGGCTTAGCCGTTTTAAGCAACTCATGACACAACTGCCATTTCTCCATCAGGTCCTGGATGTCCTTATCCAGTTCCGCCACTTTTTTCCCGCCGGCTACCGTGCGGACGATAATGCCGAAGTTTTTAGGCTTGATGCTAACGGCCAGGCGCTTCAGCCTGTTGCGTTCCTCCGCACTCTTGATTTTCTGGGAGATGGAAACCGTTTCGGAGAAGGGAACCAGCACCACATACCTTCCGGCCAGTGACAATTCCGAGCTGATCCGGGGTCCTTTGGTGGAGATGGGCTCTTTGGCGATCTGGACCAGGATATTCAGGTTGGCGGTCAGTACCGATGAAATCTTGCCGGTCTTGATGATATCCTTTTCAAGGGGGAAGTTGTTCAGCAGGCTTGATTCCTGTTTCCCTTCGGTTGAAAATTTGATATACTTTAAAAGCGATTTGAGCTGGGGGCCCAGGTCCAGGTAATGGAGGAAAGCATCTTTTTCATAACCGATGTCCACAAAGGCGGCATTCAGCCCGGGCATGATCTTTTTGATACGCCCTAAGTAAATGTCGCCAACAGAAAAATTGTTGTCTTTCTTCTCACTGTTTAACTCAACCAGCCGTTTCTCTTCGAGAAGGGCTATCTGTACTTCTTCGGGGGTTGAATTGATGATTAATTCACTGTTCAAATTGAAAATTTTTTTTAATGCAAGAGCATGTGTGGCGTTACGGATAAACCGCAGCCCGGAAAGGGTGACGAATAAAAGTTATACGCAGGAAACAGGTAAAGGTTAGGGGAATTTACCTGGAAAAAATGAAATACCGGGAATCGGTTTACCGGCCCATCCGAAAGGTTTTTCAGAGAGAGCCGGTTCGATCCGGTTTACCGGGATTCCGTAATAGGATTGCGCAGGACTGCGCAGGCTTATTTTTTCTTATGCCTGTTTTTTCTGAGCCTTTTTTTACGCTTATGCGTGGCCATTTTATGCCTCTTTCTTTTTTTTCCGCTTGGCATGTTCTTACTGTTTTGTTAGATTAACACTTATTTTTAAGGCAGGACTTCCTGCTATTTTTTGATTTCCATTATATAGTTCTCCACCTGTTTCTTCATTTCTTCATCAGGAGAAACCTTCAAATACTTTTCAAAATACCCTAATGCCTTTTCCTTGTCACCCATATTGAGGGAGGTCTCTCCCAGGTAAATCAACACCTCCACACGTTTCGGATTGATTTCAAGAACCTTGTTGAACCGCTCCATGGCCTTATCGTACTGGGTGGAGCGGACCGACAGAAATCCAAGGTTTAGCTGGGCATTCTCATGGTCAGGGTTTTCTTTTACGACTTCCCGAAGCAGCATAATGCCTTTCATGGGTTCCGCCGTTCCTTCGGCGTAACAAACCCCCAAATCGGTGCGGGCATCCAGGTTCTTCGGGTTTATGTCGATAACCCGCTGGTAGGCATGAATGGCCTTTTGCACCCAGGCTGTTTTTCCGGCAGAGTCCGATGCGGTTTTGTAGGCGTCAAAATACCGATAGGCGGCTTCGATATAGCTTCTTTCCGACTGGTCGGCTTCCGCCTTTTTTTCGTACCAGATGGCGGCGATGCCGGGTTGTTTCAACTCATCCCAGGCGCGGGCCAGGGAGTCGAAACCGGTAACCGGTAACTGGCCGGATTCTTTTAAGGCAGCTTCCAGCCTGTTGATCGCGGCAAGCTGGGCCGGCCGGTATTGTTTTTTAGTATTTTCAATGAACGATTCTACGCTGAAGGCCGTCCTGTTTTGATCAGCAGGTACTGATTCCATTCCGCCTTCCGGTTTTTTGTCCGGCGCTTTGGAAGGCATCAGGTACAGGGCAATGGACAGGGCAATAATGCCCGTAACCAGAATAACCCTGGCTTTAAGACCCATCAGGCAGGCTTTTTAAAGGCGTTTTTTACTTTTTCCGTAAACGTTTTGGCCGGTTTAAAGGCCGGGATAAAGTGTTCCGGAATGATGATCGTGGTATTCCGGGTGATGATTCTTCCGGTTTTTTCAGCCCTCCTTTTCACGATAAAACTGCCAAAGCCTCGCAAGTAGACATTTTGCTTATTGGCCAGGGAATTTTTAATCACCTTCATCATGGACTCCACCGTTTGCTGAACGACCATTTTCTCGATTCCAGTTTTGGTTGCCACCTCGGCAACTAATTCAGCTTTTGTCATATGTTTCTAATAAATTGGTTACTAATAATTTTAAAACGGGGTGCAAACGTACTGATTTCCTTTAATATGACAAAAAATTTAACCATTTATTGATAAAAATCATTAAAAAACCTCCTCATTTACAGCTATATGGCTGCCTGTACCGCCTTCCGCAGGGCCATGAATCATCCCTTTCGCATACCGTCCGGCAGGCTCACCATTTAAAAAAGGGGTGGTTTTGGCTGACTGCTGTTTACAGATGGAAATATTGTCATGATTTTCCCAAAGGCACTATCTTTGCCAGCCGCAAAAAAAAATAAAACATGCAATCAGGTAAAATCAACGTTCAAACCGAAAACATTTTCCCCATCATTAAAAAATTTCTCTACTCGGATCATGAGATATTTTTTAGAGAACTGGTTTCCAATGCCGTGGATGCCACGCAAAAGTTAAAGACACTGACCTCCCTGGGCGAAAACAAGACCCCCATTGATGATCTGACCATTGAAATTACGGCAGACAAGGAAAAAAAGACCATCACCATAGCCGATAGGGGCATAGGTATGACGGCAGAAGAGGTGGATAAATACATTAACCAGATTGCCTTCAGCGGGGCCGAAGAATTCGTCAATAAATACAAAAACGAAACAGCCTCCAATCCACTGATCGGACATTTCGGACTGGGATTTTATTCAGCTTTTATGGTGGCCGGCAAGGTGGAGATCCTGACCCGTTCATACCTGCAGGAGAAAGCGGTGCACTGGGAATGCGACGGCAGTCCGGATTATGCATTGACGGAAGCTGAAAAGCCCGAAAGAGGAACCCTGATCACCCTGCATATAGCCGATGATTCAGCAGAATTTCTCGACAACTGGAAAATCAGCGGCCTGCTGTCCAAATATTGCAAGTTCCTGCCGGTGGAAATCAGGTTTGACGGTAAAATCATCAACAACACGACTCCGGCCTGGACCAGGAAACCGGCCGACCTGAAAGAGGAAGATTACAAGGCTTTTTACCGTGAACTGTATCCGGTGGGTGATGATCCGCTGTTTAACATTCACCTGAACGTGGATTATCCTTTTAACCTGACCGGCATTCTGTATTTTCCAAAACTTAAAAAGAACTTCGAATTCCAGAAGAATAAGATACAGTTATACTGCAACCAGGTTTTTGTTACCGATTCCGTGGAGGGTATTGTACCGGAATTTCTCACCCTGCTGCATGGTGTACTCGATTCTCCCGACATACCCCTCAATGTGTCGAGGAGTTACCTGCAAAGTGACGGGAATGTAAAAAAGATCAGTTCCCACATTACCAAAAAGGTGGCAGATAAACTTGAGGTCCTGTTCAAGGAAAACCGGGCTGATTTTGAATCGAAATGGGATGACATCGGCATGTTTATCCGGTACGGCATGCTCAGCGATGAGAAGTTTAATGAGCGGGCGGGAAGTTTTAGCCTGTTGAAGAATACGGAAAACAAGTACTTCACCCTGGATGAATACAAACTGCTGATTGGGCCGGCACAGGAAAACAAGGACAAGAAACTCGTTTACCTCTATGCGAATAATGCCACGGAGCAGCATTCATTTATCGAAGCGGCCCGCAAACGGGGGTATGATGTATTACTGATGGACGGTGTACTGGACAGTCATTTCATCAATCACCTGGAGCAAAAACTGGAGCATGTACAGTTTGTCCGTGTGGATGCAGAAACAGCGGATAAACTGATAGCCCGGGAAGAAACCCTGGGATCGGCCCTGACCGAGGAGCAGAAAAACATGCTGCAACCCATCATTGAGTCTGCCGTGCAAAAAGAACAATTCAAGGTTGTTTTTGAAAACATGCGTCCCGGAGACATGCCGGTGGTGGTCACCCGTCCCGAGTTTATTCGCAGGATGAAGGACATGGCGGCCGTTGGAGGCGGGTATGATTTTATGGGAAACATGCCTGAGCAATACCAGCTGATTGTAAACACCAATCATCCTTTGTTTGGCAAGATACTTTCTGAGACCGATGTTCAACGGCAGTCCGCGATGACCAGGCAGGCTACGGACCTGGCCCTGCTGGCCCAGAACCTGCTCAAAGGTGAGGCCCTCACGGGATTCATTGAAAACAGCCTGAAGCTGATGGAACAATAAGCCTGTGTTGCCGGGTCGGCGGGACGCGACCTGGGACTGAGCGTTACCGGCAGGAGAATGATTTCCTCCGCTTTTTTATACCTTTACCGCCTGTATGACCAACATCCTCATCATCTATACCGGGGGCACGATAGGCATGACCAATGATCCGGATACAGGGGTGTTGCGTCCTTTTGATTTCAGGCAGGTGGTCATGCATCTTCCCGAGCTGAAGAAGCTCCATTGTCACATCGACTTTCATTCGCTCAAACCCCTGCGCGATTCCTCAGACATGATGCCGGAGGTTTGGATTGAACTGGCAAACGTGGTTGGGACCCGGTATAAAAAATATGATGGATTCGTTATCCTTCATGGCACCGATACGATGGCCTATACGGCTTCAGCGCTCAGTTTCCTGTTTGAGAACCTGGCCAAGCCCGTTATTCTGACCGGTTCCCAGCTTCCATTTGGAGCGATACGAACCGATGCCAGGCGAAATCTCATCACGGCCGTTGAAATTGCCGGAGCGCAGGAAGACGGGAAGCCGCTGGTACCGGAGGTGAGCGTTTTTTTTAACAACCAGTTGTTCCGGGGCAACCGGGTGGAGAAATACACCTCTTCCCGTTTTGACGCATTTCAGTCGGGCAATTACCCGGCTTTGGCAGACTCCGGGGTGCACCTTGTTTTCAACCGGGAGCATATACAACCTTTGCCCAAAGGGCGATTCCGGGTCTATCAGCAGGTGGATACGGGTATTGCGCTGATCAAGCTGTATCCGGGTATCCAGTCTTCGTTTATGGAAGCCGTTATTTCGACGGGCGGCCTGAAGGCCATTGTGATGGAGACCTACGGTTCGGGAAATGCGCCCACCGGGAGCTGGTTTTTAAGGAGTATCCGGAAGGCGGTGGACAAGGGCATCCTGTTGCTGAACGTTTCTCAATGCAGCGGGGGCAGTGTGGAGATGGGTAAATACGAAACCAGCCTGCAATTGAAAAAGGCAGGTGTGATCAGCGGGTTTGACCTCACCACTGAAGCCGCATTAACCAAACTGATGTTCCTGCTGGCCCAGGGACTTTCCGAAAAAGAGCTGAAAAAACAAATCAGCAGACCCCTGAGAGGGGAAATGTCCCCAACCTGATTTTCCGGTTGGGTCGTGAAGGAAATTTTATATATTTGCATCCCTTTTCAGGAAAACGCGGAATATTCCTGGATTGGCTTTAAAAAAAATTCCGGAGAGGTGTCCGAGTGGTTTAAGGAGCAAGCCTGGAAAGTTTGTATATGGGAAACTGTATCGCGGGTTCGAATCCCGCCCTCTCCGCATATGAATCAACTGAACTCCGGCGAAGCCGGTTTTTCAGTTGCTGAATTCTGGCAAAGCAACGCTTTAGCCTGAATTCAGCAACTGAAAAATGCAAAGCAGTTCAGTTGATTCTCACCATGGGAGTGCAGGGATCACGGCAGCCTCCACGCCTCCTCAATCAGTATGGTACTCCGGTAATTTCGAGAATTTTGAACAGGACCAACATGGCTGCCGTAATCCCTGCACGAC
>CAYWHE010000223.1:0-6653 GCA_964458125.1 uncultured Flavobacteriaceae bacterium
ATCCGACCATGGGCTCCTTTTTTGAAGAGCAGGCCAGGGCCCTGATGAAAGCCGGTCACCGGGTTGCCATCTTCTACCCGAACTTTTATCCATTGGCGAGTTTTTTTAAGAAAAAAATCCGCTACGGGGATGAATGGAACGACAAGGGGTTGATGAGTTATATCTATGCCGTACAAAGTGTGTTTCCCCGTTCCAAAAGGGTCAACAACATTTATTTGTTGTTGCGCTCCAACCATGAATTTAAAAAATATTTGAAAAAAAACGGCAGGCCCGACGTCATCCATGCCCATTCCGTTTTTGACGCGGGCATTATCGGGCTTTACCTGTCGGGCAAATACAGCATCCCCATGGTGCTGACCGAGCACCTCACGCATTTTACAGGCACCCTGAAAGGCGATGTCTACAAAATGAAACTGGCCGCCGGAATCTTCCGGAAAGCCGCAGCCAGCATTGCCGTCAGCCATCATTTTAAAAAGGACCTGGAACGGGAACTGGGGCTGGACTGCTCCGTATTCCGGGTGGTGTACAACATGGTCGGGGAACAGTTCTATTCGAAATTCGAAAAAAAGTCACACCTGCCTGGGGAAACATTTCACTTTTTCACCAACTCCTTTCTCAACGAAAGAAAAAATCACCTTCTGCTTTTCGATGCCTTAAACCTGCTTATTCAGAAAAATTACCAGGTGGATTTACGGGTTGGCGGCGGCGGTGAAACGGAAGAAAAACTGAAAAAATATGCCCGGGATCACGGTCTTGAAAAACACATCACTTTTCTGGGCGGACTCAGCCGTGAACAGGTGAAAGCGGAACTGGACCGATGCCATGCCTTCATCCTGGGCAGCCGGTTTGAAAGTTTCGGGGTTGTCCTGATTGAAAGCCTCGCCTCTGGAAGGCCTGTCGTATCTACCAATTCAGGGGGACCGGAAGAAATTATTGATCCTACCAACGGGCTGCTTGTAAACTCTTTTAATCCGACGGACTTTTCAGCAGCGATGGAAAACCTGATGAGCCGGTACGCATCCTACGACCAGGGCTGCATAAGGGAAAACTGTCACAAACGATTTTCAGAAGAAACCATTTCCCGTGAACTGATGCAGGTTTATGTGAATGCCATTAAAAAATTCAACGCTTCTGAACATAAGCCAATAAAATTTCCCCTGTTTTTCCCGGTTACCTCACCCTGAGCCGCGGGCTATTTTTTCCTGAACAGGGCCCTTATCCCGCTGACGACAAATTCATCGAAATTGCCCGACTTGCTTTTAAAGCAGGAAGGATACCTGGTCACCAGGTTTAAATCTCCAAAGGTCCTGATTTCATTATATTCGAAAACGTCAACTTGTCCCGCTTTTGACTTCCATAAATTCCTGAACTGATCCAATGACCAGCCGTTGGCATGAGAGGTAAAATTAACCTGCTCCAGTTGATTTTTCTGGATAAAGGCCTCCATGTCTGAAACGCGAAAGAGGTGATGGCAATAGGGCACGGGAATGGATTTATAGGCATGCATGCCATACGAGGAATTAAACAGGGGAGAAAACTCGATGTAAACATACCCTCCCGGTCTTAATACGCGCAAGGTTTCCGACAACACCTGGTCCGGCCGGGGGAAATGTTCAAAAGCATTATAGGAAAACACGAAATCAAAGGACTGAGCGGGAAGTGTTATATGGGCCGCATCCATTTTGTGAAATACGACACCGGCCTGCCTGGCGCGTTCGTCAAAGCCCCCGTCATAATAATCAATAGCCGTACAGGTCATTCCTTTTTCCTGAAGGATGCCGCTGACCATGCCGTCACCGCAGCCCAGTTCCAGGAAATCCTGCCGCTTTCCGGGCAGGGAATTGTCCATGAGCAGGATGGCGGAAGCCCGTTCCAGGCCTCTTTCCCGGATGGAAACAGGGTCGTAAAGATAAGTGGAGACGAAGGAATATTTTTTAAACAGTTCCGGCAACAGGGATGCGGAAAGGTATTCCGGGCTCGAACCGGAAGCTGTAAAAGCCTGCAACGCTTTCTTGTACCGTATGGCATTCCAGGTATCGGCCGACTTCCTGATCAGGGCATCGGGCAATATCACACGGGCTAATTTTTTTACGTTTGCAATCATCGCCATGCATTTTATAAAGGATCAAATTACGGAAACTTTCCGTCAGCAGAGATCATTTTATAAAAAAAAGCCCCCCGCCTAAGGCGGAGGGCTCCATTACCATGAAGGAATTAGTTTTTAATTATTTGTTTTAACAATGCGTGCAATGCTGCTGTTGGAATTACCCTGGGAAACCTGAACCAGGTAACTTCCTGCAGGAAGATTTTGTCCTACCTGAATGGTTCTTTCTCCGCTGGCCAGCTGAAGATTCTCAATCACACGGCCGGTCATGTCCATCAATTTCACGCTGGATGCGACATCATTACCGGTCAGCACATTGACATTAAACATGTCGTTGGAAGGATTCGGGAACACACCGATTTCGATGTTTCCGGAGAATGAACTCCTTGCATTTCCGCCGGAAGGAGGAGCAACAGGACCGGTGATACCTACGACGCAGGGATTGCCATAGCAATAGGAAATACCGTTGACAACAGCCCTTTCGCGTACATTATAAAATTTACCTGTTTGCAATGCGGGATTAACGTCTCCCAGCATCACCCTGCGTGTAGGGTTTGCAAACACCCAGGTCACACCGGGGTTGGTGGTTTCTTCAAATTCGAATTCATACGTAGGAGGCGTTCCGGCATACGACAAAACACGTCCGCCCACGATCGTATCGGAAAGCGTCATGTTCAGGTTCGGGCAGAAAGGAGTTTCCAGTTCCGGCTGACGGATGGAACGAACCACCACGGTCTTGGACGCAAACGTACATTGACCGCCGTTGATGGTAACGGAACAACTGATGGACAAGGTATCCAGGATCGGTCCGCCTGATCCAACCAGGGTAACGGTTGTTGACTGGGTGGTGGCACCGTTGGTCCAGAGGTAATTGCTTAAACCTGATTGTGCGGTCAGCGTTACGCTGCCCGGCTGACAGAAGGTGAGCGGTCCGCTGGCGGTTACGACAGGAGAGAACCCGGCATCCAATACGTCAACAACAATGCTGTTGCTGGTGGAAGAACATCCGCTGATGTTGGTGATGGTCACATCATACGATCCGGATTGATTTACGCTAATGCTTTGGGTGGTGGCACCGTTGTTCCATAAGTAGGAACTGAGGAAATTTCCACCGGCAGCCGTCAGGGTAACAGATTGTCCGGGACACAGGGTGGTCGGTCCGTTGGCGGAAATCGTTGCGTTTGGCTTGGGCAGGAAGATAAAAATTCTCCAGGGGCTTGTCACGGATTGTGAATTTCCATTAGCACCTGTACCGGTAACGGTTACACGGAATAAACCGGTATTCAGGATCGTTAAGGTAGCACTGGTTGCTCCATTCGACCACAGGTAGGAATAAGGACCAGATAAGGGGCCTGTAATATTAACGCCAAGCACCTTAGGGTCACCAAGGCAACCCAGGGTACTTCCCGTTATTGCCACTGATTGCGCATTTACACTGGCAGTAAATAATCCGAGCAACATTACCAGCAACATTTTTTCCTTAAGAAATTCAGTAAATTTTTTCATTGTTCTTTGTTTTAATTGTTTTTTTGAAGCTTTGTTTGAGGAATCTGATATGGCAAAGATATTCTTTTTTGTTAGACCAACAAATTATTGTTATTTTTTTTTGTCCACAATTAGGCTGCCTGTCTTGGTTTCAAGGTATTGTAATCAAATCCGTATTCCATTCATTTTATTGATAATTTTCAGAACTTTAAAGCCCGGAATCAGTTTAAACTCTATATCATTGCAACCTTAAACTTTTTCATGAACTTCCAGTATCCCGGAAATATGCGGCTAAAATATATCCTTCTGGTACTTCCTTTCCTGTTTTTTTGGCGAACGGCCAGTTCTCAGCGGTATAATTTTTCAACCTATTCGATTTCCGACGGACTTCCCAATAACCAGATCAATAAGGTCATCCAGGACAAGAGCGGCCTGATCTGGATTGCCACCATGAACGGGGTTTGCCGGTATGACGGAAAAACCTTTTCCAAGTTCGACCAGGACAACGTCCTCTCCAATAACGTGGTGAAAACCATCTTTGAAGACCGGGACGGTAATATCTGGCTGGGAACGGTGCGCAAGGGATTGTGCAGGTTTGACGGCACGGATTTCATCTATTTTACCACCGATAACGGGTTGCTGAGCGATATTGTCAATGCCGTCTGCCAGGACAAGTCGGGCAATATCTGGATCGGCACTTCGGAGGGCCTGAGCAAATACGACGGCACCACCCTGACCTCCTTCACCACGACTAAAGGACTGATTAACAATAACATATTTAACCTGTATTGCGATCATTCCGGGAAAATATGGATTTCGACTATAGGTGGTATATCCTGCTTTGACGGCAGGAAATTCATTAATTATTCAACGGAAAACGGGCTCGTCAGCAATATTGCCTACAGCCTTACGGAGACCGATGAAGGGGATATCTGGATTGGCACTTATGAAGGTGTTTCCGTGTTTGACGGGGTTAACTTTTACAACTACACCGTTAAAAACGGCCTCATGAACGACCGGGTCCAGGATATTATGCAGGACCTGAACGGCGATATCTGGCTGGCCACCAACGGCGGAGGGGTGGTGAAGGTGACCGATGAAGGCTTCACCACGCTGACCTCCAACCAGGGCCTGGCCAACAACAGCGTGTATTCGGCCATTGAAGACCGGGAGGGCAATTACTGGTTCGGCACCTATAACGGTTTATGTAAATACACGGGGGACCGTTTTGTGACGTATACTATGGAGGACGGGCTTTTCAGCAACAACATTCAGACAATTTTTTCGGACTCCATATACGTCTGGGCAGGTTTTGTAAACGGGGGCCTCGACCGCTATGACGGGGTAGGCTTCCAGCATTACGGCATCGAAGACGGACTGCGCTCGAATACCATCTGGACCATTTACAAGGACAGGAGCCAGCGGTATTGGTTCGGAACTACCAACGGGGCATCCATTTATGATCCGGAAACCGGGAAGTTCAGTTCCCCCTTTCCGGAACTGAATAACCTGATCATCTATTCCATGATGGAAGATCCCGGAGGACGTTTGCTTTTCGGCACCGACAAGGGCATCTACATCCATTCCCAGGGCGGTTTTACGGTCCTGGATGCCCGGAACGGGCTTGAAAGCGACAAAATCAGGGCCCTGTACCGCGATCAGAAAGGCATCCTGTGGATCGGAACCATCAAAGGTATTTATTACCTCAAAGGCAACCAGGCCATCTGCTTTAATGATTTTTACAATATTCCCAAGGTGCCGGTGACTTCCTTTTCGGCCGACACCAAAGGAAACCTCATCATCAGTACCTTTGATTTCGGAATCATCGTTTATAACCGCGATTTCACCAACAATCCCATCACCATCCTGAATAAGCAAAAAGGATTATATAACGACAGGGTGCATTTTAATCATCTGGACCTGGAAAACAACCTCTGGCTCGGAACCCCGGAAGGTGTGGATTGCATCGACTGGGACGCTTACCAGGAGAACGGCAAACTAGCCCTGGTCCATTATGACAAAAGTAACGGGTACCTCGGTGTGGAGAGTAATTCGGCCTGTTCAGACCGGGACAGCAACGTGTGGTTTGGCACCGTTAACGGAGTCATCAAATATAACTATGGATCAGGAAAAGGAAAAACAACCGTTCCTCAGATCCGCATTACGAATCTGCAGCTTTTCCTGTCCAATGTGGACTGGAAGAAACGAAAAATTGAGGTCAACCGAAGGACCGGATTACCGGAAAACCTGGTACTGGCCTATAACAACAACCACCTGAGTTTTACGTTCAGTGGCATATACCTGACGGCCCCCAACGAAGTCCGCTACCGCTTTATGCTCGAAGGTTTTGACGAGGACTGGTCACCGGTTTCGGCCCTGAACGTGGCGAATTACTCCAACATCAGCCCCGGTTCGTATACCTTTAAGGTTAAAGCCACTGCCAATGGCCGGAACTGGAGTAATCCGGTCACTTATTCCCTGGAAATCAAACCCCCCTTCTGGCAAACACCCATCTTCTATTTCATGTATGTCCTGGCCGGTTCGGGAAGTTTATTCCTCTTTATTAAATCGCGTACGGCCAGTCTCCGGAAAACAAGGGATTCCCTGCAAAAGAAAGTGGATGCCCGCACCCTGGAGCTGAAAATCAAAAACCAGGAGCTGCAAAAATTATCCCTGGTGGCCAGTGAAACGGACAATGCGGTATTGATCTTCAACAATAAATTCGAGCTGGAATGGGTCAATACCGGCTTTACCAAAATGACGGGTTTCACCCTGGAGGAATTTAGGAAAGCCAGGGGTGCCAACCTCACCAACATCACCATGAATGCAGACATCAACCAGATTCTGAAGGAATGTGTCGAAGAAAAAAAGTCCTTTATTTATGAAGCGGTGATGTCCTGCAAGGACGGGCGGGAATTATGGGCCTCCTCCACCCTGACACCCATCTTTAACGACAAGGGCGAACTTCAGAATATTGTCATTATCGACACCGACATTACCTACCGGAAACGAATGGAGGAACAGATCAAGGCATCCCTCGAGGAAAAGGGCCTCCTGCTCCGGG
>CAYWHE010000224.1:0-6633 GCA_964458125.1 uncultured Flavobacteriaceae bacterium
AAAGTCGTAGTCGAATGAATCCCGTCTCGCCTCAGGCGAGACGGGATCGGTTCAAAACCCCGCTGCTTGCCCCGGGGTTCATTCCCTTGATTAAAAGTATGAACCGGACAACAATCATAATAAGTATAGCGGGCGAAAGCCGGAATCAGTATATGAATTTCCTGACCAGCCAGATCACCAGGCTGATCACCATGCTCACCAGCAACATACTGGTGATAGGAGCGTATAGGCGGAAATCTTTTTTTTCAATCAGGATATCACCGGGCAGATGTCCAAACCAGGAAAATTTATTGCCCGCAAAATAGATCAGCAATCCCAGGCCCGTCAGGAGGATTCCAATGATCAGGATAATTTTACCGGTTTGTTCCATTGGGAATGCCTGGCCGGAAAGGAGGAAGTGTCCCGGATTTGAAAACGTGAATGGGTTGAAGCGAAACAGGCCGGCAGGTTAAAAAGAGAGAATCGTATTCCGGATAATGCCGGCGCATTCCATCAATTGTTCCTCCGTAATCACCAGGGGAGGGGCGAAGCGAATGATATCGCCATGGGTGGGCTTGGCGAGCAAACCGTTTTTTTTCAGTGCCAGGCAAACCTGCCAGGCGTCAGTACCGTTTTTTTCCTTAATCACCATCGCATTCAGTAATCCTTTTCCCCTGACGACAGAAATGAGGTCCGAAGGAATGTTGTTCAGCTCCTTTCTCAACAACTCACCCAGACGGGTGGCATTTTGGGCCAGGTTTTCATCTATGACCACTTCCATGGCGGCCATGGTTACGCGGCAGGCCAGTGGGTTCCCGCCATACGTGGAGCCGTGTTCACCGGGTTTGATACAGAGCATAATCTCATCATCGGCCAGCACGCAGGCCACCGGCAAGGTACCTCCCGAAAGAGCTTTGCCCAGGATGAGGATATCGGGCCTGACGGCTTCATGGTCACAGGCCAGCATGCGGCCGGTTCGGGCAATACCGGTTTGAATTTCATCAGCAATAAAAAGTACATTTTTCTCTTTGCAGAGCGCATGGCATTTTTTCAGGTAGCCTTCATCAGGCACCACTACACCCGCCTCACCCTGTATGGGCTCCAACAGGAATCCGGCTGCATTCGGGTCTTTCAACGCTTCCCGCAGGGCTTCGGTATCGTTATAGGGAATGGTTATAAACCCGGGCATGAAAGGACCAAAGTCCGTTTTGGAAGCTGGATCAGTGGAGGCGGAGATCACCCCGATGGTGCGTCCGTGGAAATTTCCTTCGCATACGATGATGCGGGCCGCATTGGCAATGATTCCCTTTTTGCTGTAGGCCCACTTCCGGCATAATTTGATGGCGGTTTCCACGCATTCGGCACCCGTGTTCATGGGTAACAGTTTGTCGTATCCGAAAAGGGAAGTCATGTATTGCTCGTATTCTCCCAGCAGATCGTTATAAAATGCACGGGAAGTCAGCGTCAGTTTCCGGGCCTGTTCCGTCAGGGCATCGATGATGCGGGGATGGCAATGTCCCTGGTTGACGGCGGAATAGGCCGACAAAAAATCGTAATATCGTTCACCTTCCACATCCCAGACAAAAACGCCTTCGCCCCGTTCCAGCACCACCGGCAAGGGATGGTAATTATGGGCCCCGTATTGGTTTTCAAGCTCCATGGCCTGCAGGCTGCTGATGTTTCTGGCGCGTAACATGATCGTAACTATGTAAGGTAGCAACAAAGATACGAATTCGTCCCTGAAATGTTCTGTCCGGAGAAAAACATGGTCTTTCCGGGACCCTGAAAGAAAAACGGGATCAAAGCCCTACGTTAAAACCAATCCTCAGGACAGGGTTTTCGTAAGGGGAATAAACACTTTCAATAAGATTATAGAGCAACATGATATAAATGCCTGAATGTTCACCGATCGCCTGGGTATAAGATGCCCCGACCAGGAAACTGTCCACGTTAATCCTTCTCCGGCTATTTAAACGGGTATCAAAAACCTCCAGGTTCAGCCACTCATATTCCACGTGTGGCGCAATGCCACGGAATACATCATATTCGGCAAACATCTTTCCCCCATATACGCTGGTTGAAAAATCATAGGCCCGGTCCTCCAGGTAAATATAAGAGGCCCCGACACCGCCGGAAAATTTATCGGTGAACCGGTATCCCAGGATAGGCGAGACGGCTATATACGTATAGGAACCAAACTGAAGGCCAAGTCCCCCGCCGGTGAAAAACCGTTTGGTCCAGTCCTCCCTGGGTTCGGAATACCTTTCCCGGGTTGCATGTGTTGTGGTGGAATCGTCCTGGGAAAATACCTGAATGGCAGGAAATAAAAGGGTGCAGGTAAGCAGGACCAGGAATGTATTCAGCGGCCATGCAGGGCACTTCCGTAAATTTCCCGAAAAGGCAACGGGATAGTTTTTCCCTTTCATGAAATGGAATGTGGCGATCTTTACATTTTTCATTGCGCCGTAAAGGTAAATTAAATTATTTTCGCCCGGTATACGGTTGCAGGGCCGGTGAACAGAAATGAACGTAAGCCAATGAATTTTCTTATTACAGGTGCGGGAAGCGGGGTCGGTTTTCAAACCGTAATGGCGCTTTGCGCGGAAAGCGGACACCGGGTTGTTGCCTTGTCACGTAATCAGCTCAACCTGCAAAAACTGCAGCAGTCCTGCATGCAACTGAACCCTGAATCGGAGGTATTCATCCTGGCTGCCGATCTTCGAAACCTGCAGGCTGAAACCATCCGCATTTTTTTCAGGGAGAACAACCTGGATCACCTGGATGGCCTGGTGAACAATGCAGGATTGCTGATCAATAAACCTTTTGAGATGCTGACGGATGAAGATTTTCACGACGTTTATGAAACCAACCTCTTTGCACCCGTACGATTGATCAGGAATCTCCTGCCTTATTTAAAAAATATAAACCGGGCGCATGTGGTCAACATTGGCAGTCTGGGCGGTTTCCAGGGCAGCAGCAAGTTCAGCGGGTTGTCAGCCTACAGTTCGTCGAAAGCGGCATTGGCCTGTCTCACCGAATGCCTGGCCGTTGAACTGGCGCCGGATCATATTGCAGTGAATGCGCTGGCTCTGGGAGCGGTGGACACCGTGATGCTGCAGTCCGCCTTTCCGGGTTATGCGGCACCGGTTACGGCTGCCGAAATGGGGCGATATGTGGCAGATTTTGTAAAAACCGGGCATCATGTTTATAACGGCAAGGTGCTTCCTGTTGCACTCGCCTCCGTTTAATACCTGATGCAGGCACAACCGAATGACTATATTTGTAAACGCTTTTTAGATTAACGCCAAACCTCAGCCATGCAGTTATTCCGGAAGAAATCCATTCATGACATACTCAAACAGGTTGATTCCGGACAAGGTGGAACGGAGCATCACACCCTGGCCAAACATCTCGGTGTTCGTGACCTGACGGCCTTTGGAATAGCGGCCATCATTGGTGCCGGTATTTTCAGTACCATCGGGCAGGCCAGTGCCGACGGTGGACCTGGCGTAATCTTTTTATTCCTGTTTACCGCCATTGCCTGCGGCTTTGCAGCCTTCTGCTATGCCGAATTTGCCAGTATGGTACCGGTATCCGGCAGCGCCTACACTTATTCGTATGTGGCCTTCGGGGAGTTGTTTGCCTGGATCATCGGCTGGGCCCTCATCATGGAATACGGCATCGGCAATATCACGGTAGCCATTTCCTGGAGCGACTATTTCTCAGGTTTGCTCGAGAGCATGCATATGCCGGTGCCCATGTGGATGCAAATGGATTATTTAACGGCTCACAGCGGTTACCGCGATGCGCAGGTGCTTATGCACAGCGGAAAAGATTTCAACCGTCTGGATCAGTCCCTGCAATCAGCCTATACAGCCTGGACAACCGCTCCGACCATTGGCGGGTTTCACTTCGTCACCGATCTCCCGGCCCTGCTCATCATTGTTTTTATCACCTGGCTGGTTTACCGCGGAATTAAGGAATCCCGGAATGCCGGCAACATGATGGTCGTGGTCAAGCTTGGCGTAGTGCTGTTGGTGATTGCCGTGGGCGTTTTTTATGTGGATACGGCCAACTGGAGTCCGTTTGCGCCGAACGGCATGGGGGGCATCCTGAAAGGCGTGTCAGCCGTGTTCTTTGCCTATATCGGGTTTGATGCCATTTCCACCACGGCGGAGGAATGTAAAAACCCTCAACGGGATTTGCCCAGGGGCATGATGTGGGCCATCATCATCTGCACCGTATTATATATTGCCATTGCCATGGTGCTGACGGGTATGGTGAAATACGACCAGTTGGCGGTTGGAGATCCACTGGCCTTTGTTTTCCAGAAACTGAACCTGAAGTGGATGAGCGGCATTATTGCCGTCAGCGCCGTTTTCGCCATGGCCAGCGTCCTGCTTGTTTTTCAGCTCGGGCAACCCCGCATCTGGATGAGCATGAGCCGTGACGGGTTATTGCCCCCCATATTTTCAAGGATACATCCACGGTTTAAAACACCATCCTTTTCCACCATCGTAACCGGTTTTCTTGTGGCCATTCCGTCACTTTTTCTGAACCTCACCATGGTGACTGATTTATGCAGTATAGGAACCCTGTTCGCCTTTGTCCTTGTTTGCGGAGGGGTTCTGATGCTACAGCATAAAAAAGACCTGCCGAGGGGGAAATTCAAGACCCCATATATGAACGGTAAATGGCCTGTCCCCGGAATGCTGCTGTTGGCCGTGTTGTGGATGTTTCAATATCAAAGGGAAGATACCGTTTCCTTTCTGCTCAATACCCCGCAACAAATTTCAAATCAGGATTTCATCGGCGGACTGGACAAAGCGGAGATCGACCTGGTCCGGTCCTATGTTATGCAGCATGACAGCACCGGCTTATTGCTGGCTGAAAGCGACCTGGATGCCTATGTGGCCGGAATGACCGGTCCAGAATACCAGACCATGCTAAACACCTTGCCGGTGAACGAAACAAAAAAGACCATCACCGGATGGTCCCTGTTCAGGCATAAAATTCCCATGTGGATTTTTATGCTGGTCAGCGTTACCCTGTCGGTATTGACGTTTATACGAAACCTGTCCCTGATACCTGTACTCGGTGTTTTAAGCTGCCTCTATATGATGGCCCAGATTCAATTGCAGAACTGGATCGGCTTCGCCATCTGGCTGGTGATCGGATTGCTGATTTATTTTGGCTACAGTTACCCGCACAGCAGGCTTGGGAGAAAAGAACCAGGTTTATAACCTGAAGCCCTCAGTATAATTTTATTACTTAACCCGTCTCCGCCTTCACCGGTCACCCCGCCACCATGGACTTTTTACCGTTTTCGGCAACATTTCCCGTTACCACTCACGCTGATCATCAACCCGGATTATTCAATCAAAGCCTCAGGGGACGCTCTACACGAAATAGTCAGGTATTGGGATTGCGGAGTATGCAATGAGAAAATAAACTTAAACTTTAAATTTTGAATTTTTTAAATTATACTTGCCGGTAAAACAGGAAAGTAAAAAATATAAACCCATGTTAGCATTCATCACCGGTTCGACTTCCGGGTTTGGGAAGGCCATAGCCTTTAAGTTTGCCGAACACGGCTATGACCTCATCATCACCGGCAGAAGAAGGGAAAGGCTGGAGGCTATTGAAAGGGAAATTACCTCCACCTTTGAAGTGAAAGTGTTGTCACTGGCCTTTGACATCCGTGACAGGCAGGAAACCGAAAACCAGGTGAAGGCTTTGCCGCACAACATGAGCCAGGTTGATGTACTGGTCAACAATGCCGGCCTGGCACAGGGACTGTCCTCCATCCAGGATGGAGATGTGCAGGATTGGGAAACGATGATCGACACCAACATTAAGGGCCTGCTATACATCTCCCGTGCGCTGATGCCAGGCATGGTGGAACGAAGGAAGGGCCATATCATCAACATCAGTTCCATTGCCGGCAAGGAGGCCTATTTACGTGGCAATGTGTATTGCGCAACCAAGTTTGCCGTGGATGCCCTGACGCGTTCCATGCGGATCGACCTGCTGGAACATGGTATCCGTGTGACTTCCGTGAATCCCGGCGCGGCTGAAACGGAGTTCTCCCTGGTCCGGTTTAAGGGCGATGCCGAACGGGCCTCCAAAACTTACCAGGGCTATGAACCCCTGCAGGCTGAAGATATTGCCGAGATCGTATACTTCGCTGCTTCACGTCCGCCTCATGTCGTGCTGAATGATATTGTCGTTACACCGCTGGCCCAGGCCAATACCGCCTATTTTGTTAAAAAGGCATGAACAGGATCCGGTTCATTGCATTTTTATTGCTTTTCGTCGCCTGCAGGTCACGACAGAGTGCTGATGCCGTATACTATAACGGTAAGGTATATACGATTGACAGCGCCTTTACCGTAGCGGAAGCATTTGCAGTGAAGGACGGGAAAATACTGGCCACCGGTTCCGGCAGCGACATGCTGGCCTATGACTGCCTGGAAAAAACAGACCTGAAGGGAGCCAGCGTATACCCCGGTTTTTATGATGCCCATTGTCATTTTTACGGGTATGGCGTCGATCTCAGCAAAATCAACCTGGCCGGCACCACCTCCTTCCAAGCCGTATTGGATACGCTGGTCCGGTACAGGGATAAAACGTTTATGGGGTGGATATTCGGCA
>CAYWHE010000225.1:0-6617 GCA_964458125.1 uncultured Flavobacteriaceae bacterium
GCTGCCTTGATTCTGACATAACGGGCGCTCACGGTTTTTGCAAAACCAACCTTGAGTTTTTTCAACTGCACGGTTAGGTCTGTTTCCGGAATTGAATGGGTCACCGTTGTTTCATCCCCGTATGTTTTTCCGTCAACAGAACAGGAAACGGACATCTGCCTCGGCATCAGTATCCAGGCGCGGGTGTCCTGTAAAAAACCTGCGGCTACCGTATCCACATGCTGCTCGTTGCCAAGATCAATTACTGCTTCAAAATCTTTTCCCCAGTAGCCCTGCCAGTATCCCTTTCTCCAGGATTCATTCCCGTGTATGCCATCCATCAATCCTTCCGGTCCGCCGGCATGGTATTCAGGCTGGTAAGCTGACTTTAAGGTGAGTTTCCAGCCGGGATGCGGCATTTTATGCAGGGTGGCATGGGCCATCATGCTCTTTCTCCCGTTGGTATCCATGGCAAAGGCCTGTATGGTTACCGTGGAATCCACCGTAAAAGGTCCGTCATATACTTGAAACGGAACAACGGTCCAGTCTCCGGCGGAATAATAAATTCTGTCACCCGCATTCCCCGGCCGCACGCGTACAGTAGTATTATCCTTAAATATCTCATCTCCTTCAATAACCGGAACGGTCAGAAAAGGCTCCATGTCTTCGCCGGCATCCGTTTTCAAACGATCCGGGGGAATCGGGGTATTTTTAAAATGAAGGGTTTTACCCGATACGATATCGCTGTAATGGATTTTAGTCACCTGTTTTCCATCCAGGTTGGCCGCGGGATAATGCCCGGGAAAAGCGGGTCCGTCCCGAAGTATGGTGAAGACTTTTCCATTGTCGAGTAAAATCCTCACGGATGAAAACAACGGAAGGCCGGTTTGAAAATAAGGTGAGCCCGGTGTCACCTGGTAAAATCCCATGGCGCTCAGCACATACCAGGCGCTCATTTGCCCGCAATCTTCATTGCCGATCAGGCCATCCGGCGCATCCTTGTACATATCCTGCATGATTTGATTTAACCGGTATTGCGCCTTCCAGGGCGTGCCGGTTTCATTATACAGGTAGGCGATGTGATGGCTGGGTTCATTGCCGTGGGCATACTGTCCCACCATACCCGTGATGTCGGCCTGTTCACGCCCGGTGGTCCGGTCTGAAGCTGCGAACAAATCATCCAGTTTTTTTTCGAATGCTTCAGGCCCTCCCATCCGTCTTCCAAACCCGGGGATATCCTGTGGAACAAAAAACGTATACTGCCAGGCGTTAGCTTCGGTATAATGGCTGTTCACTTCCTTCGGATCAAAGGGTGAGTACCAGTTACCGTTCCGGCGGGGCCTCATGAACCGGGTATCCGGGTCCAGCAGGTTTTGCCAGTACCGGGAACGGAAACGGAATTCCCGTTCTTCGGAGGCATGACCGGTGATTTTCGCCATCTGTGCAATGCACCAGTCATCATAGGCATATTCCAGGGTTCTGGAAACCGACTCGGCTTCATCCTCCACGGCAATAAATCCCTGGCTCATATAACTTCCCAGCCCGAACCGTTTGCCGGAACGGGCGCTTTTCATCATGGCCTGCAAGGCTTCTTCCCGGTCAAAATCGCCAATGCCCTTAACGGCTGCATCTGCCATGACACTTACGGCATGATAGCCGATCATGCATTCGGTTTCGTTGGATGCCAGTTCCCAAACAGGCAGAAGGCCGCCCTGTTCATATTGCGCCAGGAAGGTCCGGATAAAATCATTGGTTTCCTTTCTTTTCAGTATGGTCATCAGCGGATGCCAGGCGCGGAAGGTGTCCCATAGTGAAAATACCGAGTAATAGGTAAAATCCGGTGCCTGGTGCCACTGATCATCACGGCCACGGTACAGGCTGTCAATATCCATGGCGATATTGGGCACCACCAGGCAATGATACAAGGCGGTGTAAAAAACCCGTTTCTGTTCTTCGGTTCCCCCGTTTACCTGTATCCGGCCCAGTTCCTCCTGCCAGGCATCACGGGCTCGTTTTCGCACCTGCTCAAAATCCCATCCCGGATTTTCGGCATCCAGGTTACGGATGGCGCCGCCAGTGCTGACCGGTGACAGGGCCACTTTTACGTATATCGGTCCGTTATTTCTGAAACGGAAACCGATCCGGGTCAGGCTGCCGCTGACGGGTTCGGCCGTCTGAAAAGCGGGACCGGAAAAGGTCAGCGCCTCCTCGAAGGGTTGGGAGAAGTCCATTACGAAATAAACGACCTGGTTTTTCGCCCATCCTTCCGACTGCCGGTAACCCGCCACGCGCGTATTGCTGATTTTATAAACGAGTCCGTTCAGCACCTTGTCGCGGTGAACGAGGTCAAGTACCAGGCTGGCATCCCGGTCCTTCCTGTTAAACTGGTAACGATGGAATCCCGACCGGAGGGTGGAGGTCAGCTGTACATCCACATCGCAGTCATCCAGGTGAACGGCATAATACCCCGGGGATGCTTCCTCGAGGTCATGGCGGTACGCAGACCTGAAATTATTTCCCATCAGTTGCTGTGGGTCGACTTTTCCGCTGACGGGCATAATCAGGATATCACCGAAATCGGAAACGCCTGTTCCGCTGAGGTGGGTATGGGAAAATCCGTAAATGAGTGAATCACCGTAATGATAGCCCCCGCAACCATCCCAGCTCTGATCGGTACGGGTATCCGGGCTTAGCTGCACCATACCGAAGGGCATCGTGGCTCCCGGGTATGTATGACCATGGCCCCCGGTGCCGGTAAACGGGTTTACATATTTCGTATAGTCCTCCTGTGACAAGGCGGCCAGGGGAATGACCAGGCAGGGTATAAACAGTTTGATTTTCATGCAACGAGGCTCAGGAATCAGACTTCAATATGTTGTTCTTTCAATATGCGCTTCACCTTCCAGCCATAAAAGGCCAGGTACACGTAGCATATAACGGGAACCATAAACGAAAAATGAAGGCCTTTGACATCGGCGACCAGGCCCTGAAGGGGAGGCAAAAGCGCACCGCCGAGGATGGCCATGACCAGCAGGGAGGATCCCTGGGAGGTATGTTTGCCCAGGCCCGCAATGGCCAGGGTGAATATCACCGGCCACATGATGGAATTGTACAAACCCAGGCTGATCAGGGACCACAAGGCTGTTTCGCCATGGCTGAACTGGGCTGTGATAAGCAACACCAGGCAGATCAGCGAAAACAGAAAGAGGGTCCGGGCCGGCCTGGCCTGTCCGAAAAAAAAAGCCAGTACGGCAATGCCAATGTAGACCAGGTAAGGATAAAGTTCACGGGTAGACTCCCCTTTCAGGTGCAGCATCCATAAAATGAAGAAGAACGTCAGAAAGGGAATCAATATGGTCAGCATATTCTTTACGGTTCCGGGCCAATTGAAAACAGACACCGACCCTGTAAAGCGGCCGATCATCAGACTTCCCCAGTACAAGGAAACATATACCGTGGCCTGTTGTGACGTCAGGCCTTTGATTTCGGGGAGCCCGGCAAAGCTGTTCATGAAACTGCCTACGGTGACCTCCCCGCCCACATAAAAAAAGATGGCCAGTATACCCAGTACGAGTTGCGGATAGCGCAGGGCGCCCATTCCCTTTTCCGGAACCTCCCCCGAACTGAATTCAGGCAGGCGGGCGAAACGGAAAACGATCATGAGCAGGATAAAGATGCCGGTGAATACCAGGTAAGGTATTTTAACCGAATCAATCCCGGCCTGCTTTTCCGTTTGCCCGAGAATGAACATGCCTCCGAGAATGGGAGCAATGGTGGTTCCGAATGAATTGAAAGCCTGGGACAGGTTCAGGCGGTGAGAAGCCGTTTCCGGGCTCCCCAGTATGGCCACATAGGGGTTTGCGGCAATCTGCAGAAGGGTGAATCCCAATGCCAGCACAAACAGGGCGAGCAGGAAGAACCCAAAGGAAACATAAGTGGCCGCAGGATAAAACAGGAAGGTACCGGTAGCGGAAATAATCAGTCCAAGCAGGATCCCGTTCTTATAACCGGTCCGGTTGATCGGATCCCCAAAACGGGAGGAGATGATAAAATACACCACTGAACCGATAAAATAGGCTCCGAAAAAAGCAAACTGCACCAGGGATGATTCAAAATAGGTAAGTGTAAACACCGCTTTGAAATGCGGGATGAGAATATCGTTCAGGCAGGTGACAAATCCCCACATGAAAAAAAGCAAGGTCAGCAGGGCAAGCGATGCAGGACGGGAATTCCGGGAAGGCATAGGCTTTGGTAAGACGCCGGAAAAGTAAGAAAATATTTTTAACACGTTCAGGAACGCTGTTACCCGAATTAGCTGGTCATGGCATCCCTGCCTGTACGGCCAGACCTGATTTTATACTGACATTCACTATTGTCCGGCTAAAATTTAAGAACGGCTGACTGAATGGTTTTAAACTAAATGCGGGATGGTTGAAGCCATCAAACCCCCGGGGAATTTACCATCCAGGGCGGCAGAAAATCAATGACTCGAATCTCCACCGGCATGAAAAATTTGAAATGATTGCCGTTAACGGCTGTTTTCCAATCATTAATATCAGGTCACCCCGTGGCGGGCCACAAGAAAACCTTTGATGAAAACAATGTAGGCAATCATATTGGCCATATCGTGCACCCACCAGATGTTGTTTTTAAGGTCGCTTACGATAAAAGCATCACTGAAAAAGGAACAAAAACAATAAATAAAAATACCGGTCAGCATGTAAAAATCGGGGGAAGGCAGGCTTTGTTCATCGGTTTCGATGAACCGGAGGATAGCATGGGTGACAAAAGCCGAAGCTATGGCCAGGTACAGGATGGAATGGATGCCGGCATAGGGAACCTCACGTACATAGGGTCTTTGCCAGGAGAAATAGCAAACCAGGAAAACCAAGGGCATCAGTTGCAGCACTCTTTTCAACAATGGCTGTGCCGGTCCGGCCAGGCCGGTCAGGTAAATAAAATACAGGAAGAAACAGGACTCCGCCAGTGAGTAAATCGCCAGGACGAACCGGCCTGCTGCAGGATATGCTCCATAAAAATTCCAGCAAAAGACATCGGTTAAAAAAGCGTAGGTTAAAAAAATGGTGAAAAGCCTGAGGCGTTTGTTTGATTTCTTCCATACCATTATTCCTGCAACAGCCGGCACGGCTTCAAGAAAGGTAGCGGCTATTTTAGTGACCTGGCTGTCCATTATTTATTCAGGGCCAGTGACGCTCCAGGATCATCTGGTATTTGTTGTTGCTATCCTTGATGATCCGGGAATATGGAGAGGTGTTTTTAACCGATATGAAATAAATCCGGATTTTATTGGTGTTTTCGGTTTCATCAAAGCCCAGGTAATAGTTTATTCCGGCGCAACTGGCATCGCTCATGATGGAGTCGATTTCATTATACGGCAAATACACGAAATGATTTTGATTATACCTGGTTCCTGAACCGTTTTTATAATGGTCAATAAAGGCATTCGCATATTCCCGGACTTCCGGGGCAGAGATATCCCGATTATTATCGGATATATTCTGAACATGTGTATTTAAAAACTTTTTCACCGAATCAATGACAGCGGGCCTGGAATAATTGAATTGTACCGGGTTGTTGGACCTGAAAAGCATTTCGGATGGATCCGACAAAGAATCATCATCAGGGTTATAGTCATAAACATGTTTGAATGCCAGAAAGATGGCCGGAGCAACGCCGTCATAACACATATACATATTCAGGCCCTGATTGCCGTAAGGCGAGGTAAACAAACTTTTAATGGTCCCCTTGCTCAAAAAGCCGCCATAGCTTATGGTTGAAGCATCGGCGTACCTGGCGCTATCCGTTAAGAAATCAAGACCCATGTAACCTGCAGACTGAAACGTGATATCGTGTTTCATGTGGTTCTGGGGAACATAAAATGGAGCTAAAATTTCCTGCGTGGCTAATTCGTTTGAATGGCCGTCTTTAGCCTCCGGTCTACAGCTATAGAATAAACTTATCAAAATCAGAAATGGGGCAGTTTGTTTCATGGTTTTCTTTTTAGAGGATTTATATCATCAGGTTCAGTATCCGGTTTATGGGCGTAACCGCAATTTTAAAAACGCAGCGTAGTAACATTACCAGTTGATCAATCCCGCCAAAGGCGGAGAATACAACCCCCCGTTGTCCGCGGTTGAATATGGGACCCCGGTATTCCTACCCGTGCATTCGTTTGTAAACATACGAATACGGTAATCATCATGCAATCAGAAATGTTATGCCGGAAGGTATAGTGTATAAAGGGCATCACGTTCCGCCAACAGGGCGATAACATCCCGGAGTCTAACTTTTTCCCGGTAACATTTCCCTTCATCCCGGTTGAATTAATGCGGCCGGGAGAAGGGAATGCCTTCCAAACAGGCATTTGGATGAAGCAATAAACCGGGACCGGGCAACAGGACATTATAAATGAATACTAGCGGCCGGGATTACATAAAGAAGAAGCCTGTATTTTCCTCCTGTTCATTTTTTCCATTTCCCGGCTTCATCAGGATCTCCGGATCGGAAATGTCCTGTGGGACGCGGTTTTTCCGGGCTTCCCGGCTGAACAGAATTTCACGGCTGTTACCGGAGTCCGTATGAATGCGGTACCCCTTCATCCAGGCCTGCAGTTCCAT
>CAYWHE010000226.1:0-6606 GCA_964458125.1 uncultured Flavobacteriaceae bacterium
GGCATCATAACATACCTGAACGGCTTCCGCCATCCCATTTCTGCTGACGAAGACCTTCTGTCCCCTCAGTTCAGGTATGAGCGACTGTGTTGGTACCATCAGGGCATCCTGGATACGGTTCATCAGCAGTTCAATCCGGGCAAAGGAGCCGGGCAGCAACAATCCGTCCTTGTTTTCGCAGCGGCCGCGCAGGGCCAGGGTCCGCGTAACGGGGTCTATACGTGGTTCTATGGCGTAAATAACGGCGGTAAAAACCTTCCCGGAGCCGGGAACTTCAAAATTGACCCGGTCGTTCAGGCGCACCTGGGAAGCATACTTCTCCGGGACTGAAAAATCGATTTTGATGGGATCGGTCTGCTGCAGGGAGGCGATGTGCGTGGAGGTATTGACAAAACTTCCTTCGCTGATATTTTTCAGTCCGATCCGGCCGCTGAAAGGAGCGGTGATACTTGTTTTTGCCAGCTGGGCCTGCGCCAATTCAATATCGGCCCGCAGGCTGTTGACCTTGTTCAGCGCGATGTCGTAATCTTCCTGGCTAACCCCGTTAATGGCAAGAAGTTTTTTCTGACGGGATTCCATGTCACTCGACAATTCAAGTTGCAGGTTCAGTTTTCTGAGCTGGGCCCTTAATTCGTCATCATTGATTTTAACCAGCAGTTCACCTTTTTTTGCCAGGCCGCCTTCTTTAAAAAAAATCTTTTCAATACGTCCCGGAACTTCGGGCATGATGATGACCTCTTCATTGCTGAGCAGGGTACCGCTGGCGTTAAGCGTATTATCCAGTGTACGCGGTTGCAGCACCCGTATGGTTACGGGGAACTTCTGTCCTTTTCCGCCAGAACCCTGAACGGAAGGGGTTTCTTTACCCAGGAACAGAAATTTTATCGCCAGTAACACGGCAACCAGCAGGAGAATAATCAAAAAAGTGCGTGACAACTTCATAAATAAATTAGCTGATAAACGAGGCAAAAGTAAGGATTAATACTGAATCTTATAGGGTTCAGGAACCAGGTTTGGGAAAGACCAACGGGGTAAGAACAAGAGTGGTCCTTAAAAGTTTTGTTCCAGTTAAGGAGTCAGTAAAGGCGGCCGCAAAGCTTCCCTTTGCTAATTGAACCGATCCTTTTCATTACCTTTGCGGCTTCTGAAAAGCATAGTTTTTTGAAACCACGCTGTATTTGAAATCCCATAAAGATTTCCATTCAGATCAGAATTCTTCCAAAAACCACATGATTCATTGCATTCATGCGCACCAAATCAAGAAAGGCCTATAAGATAAATGTAGTCACCCTGGGATGCTCCAAAAACCTGGTGGATTCCGAAGTACTTATGGGGCAACTGCGCGCCGGAAATATTGCGGTTTCGCATGAATCAACTGTTGAAGATGCCAATATTGTCGTGATCAATACCTGTGGTTTTATTGACAATGCCAAACAGGAATCCATTGATGCGATTTTACATTATGCCGGACAGAAGCAGGAAGGCAAAATTGACCGGTTGATTGTGACCGGTTGTTTGTCGGAGCGCTACAAGCCGGAACTGGAAAAGGAAATTCCCGACGTGGATGAATTTTTTGGCACCCGCGACCTGCCCCGCTTACTCCAGACACTTGGAGCCGATTACAGGCATGAACTGGTTGGGGAACGACTGATCACAACTCCGGTTCATTATGCGTACCTGAAAATTTCAGAAGGTTGTGACCGGCCCTGTTCCTTTTGCGCCATTCCGCTGATGAGGGGAAAACACATCTCCAGGCCAATGGAAGAAATTGTATCTGAGGCCCGCAAACTGGCTTCAAGGGGTACTAAGGAACTGCTGCTTATTGCCCAGGATTCGACTTATTATGGACTTGATATTTACAAAGGAAGGAAACTGAGCGAATTACTCTTCCGCCTGTCGGACGTGGAAGGCATAGAATGGATACGTTTGCATTATGCATTCCCGGGTGGATTTCCGCTGGATGTGCTGGATGTGATACGTGAAAGAAGCAACATTTGCAAATACCTCGACATGCCCCTGCAGCATATCAGTGATCCCTTGTTAGTCAGCATGCGCAGGGGGACTACCCGGGAAAAAACCATCGGCCTGATTGACACCATCCGGGAAAAAGTACCCGGAATAGCCCTGCGAACCACCCTGATAACCGGTTACCCGGGAGAAACGGAAAAGGACCAGGACGAACTGTTGAGTTTTGTGGAACAAACACGTTTCGACAGGCTGGGTGTGTTCACCTATTCTCATGAAGAAAATACCCGTGCTTACCTGCTTCAGGATGACGTACCGGCCGCGATTAAACAGGAACGGGCCGGAGCCATAATGGCTTTGCAGGAGCGAATTTCTTCGGAAATCAATCGGACGAAGACAGGCAAGGTCTTCAAGGTTATGGTGGACCGGAAGGAAGGCCGCTATTTTATTGGACGTACCGAATCCGACTCGCCGGAGGTGGATAATGAAGTACTGATCGAGTCAAACAATCAGTATATACGTATTGGTGATTTCACGAACGTCCGGATCACAGGCTCGGAAGCCTTTGATTTGACTGGTGAAGTGGTGGAGTGAAAACGATTGAATGGCGGTTCGCCTGACCCGGTTGTTTTTCCTTTGTTGTTTGCTGGTTAACGGGAGGAGGGAAGCGCGGTTAACCGAATTGTTTTCGCTCATGTTACGCCTGACCGGTAAATCATTACTGCAGCATCGCCTTCAGGCACTTTTATGACTTTTTTTATTCTGCTGATGCGAAAATCTGGCAATCCTTCCGTGTTACTTCCTTTGATAAACCTGTAGTCGGAATTTTCTTCAGGCGGTTGAAAGACTCACCGAATGAACTGGAACAGGCCTTCTGAATAATAAAGGATGAACCACATTTCATGCTTACAAATTTAAAATCATCTCCCTTTACCTTCTCGCTCCGGGAATGGAAATGAATTTTCGTCAACATCCTAAATCATCCGTGAATGACCATCGTATCCCGTCTTCCCCTATCTTTGACACCGGGTTAGGACTCTAACCATAAATTATAAGTATGACTGCCACAACCGTCAGCGGGAGCGCTTTTGATTTTTCAATTCTGAAACGGATTTTCGGATTTGTAAAGCCCTATCGTTCCGTTTTTTTAATGACGTTCTGGCTCACCATCATCATTGCCATTCTCAGCCCCCTTCGGCCCTGGCTGATTCAATACACGCTGGATAACCACGTGATGAGCGGAAATAAAACCATGCTGTTATATATGATCCTGTTGATGACGGGATTGTTATTGCTGCAATCGCTGTTCCAGTATTCCTATGCTTACCAGACCAACAGGCTGGGTTTGCTGGTGGTGAAGGACATGCGTGAAAAATTGTTTCATCGACTGGTGCATTTCAGGCTGGGCTATTTCGACCGCACTCCGGTTGGCACACCGGTCACCCGGCTGGTTTCCGATATGGAAACGGTGGCTGATATTTTTTCCGATGGCCTGCTTCTCATCATTGGCGATTTGCTTCAGCTGGCTGCCATCATTGCGGTCATGTTTTATGCCGACTGGCGTCTTGCTTTGATTTCCCTCAGCACCATTCCCTTTCTTTTCATCGCCACCCGGATTTTTCAGAAAAAAATCAAGGATACTTTCAAAGATGTCAGGACCCGTGTGGCGGAGCTCAATAATTTTGTGCAGGAACACCTTACCGGTGTCCGCATTACACAGGTATTTAACCGGGAAGAAGTGGAAATGAAAAAATTTGACCGGATCAATGCGCTGCACCGGGATGCCAATATACGTTCGGTTTGGTATTACAGTATTTTTTTTCCGGTGGTTGAGATTCTCTCCGCCATGTCCATCGGCCTGATCGTATGGTGGGGAGCGCACGGTGTGATGAAGGAGGAGGTGACCTTTGGCAACCTGGTGGCATTCATTATGTATATCAACCTCCTGTTTCGTCCCATACGCGAACTGGCCGATAAGTTCAACACCCTGCAGATGGGTATGGTGAGTTCGGAAAGGATTTTTAAACTCATGGACCAGGATGAACAGGAACCTGTTTCTAAAAACCAGTCGGGATCTGATATTAACCGGGGGGATATTGTTTTTGAGAAGGTATGGTTCTCCTATCATGCCGAAGACTGGATATTGAAGAACGTCAGTTTCCGCGTGGAACCGGGGCGGACACTGGCACTCGTCGGAGCTACCGGGGCCGGGAAAAGCACGATCATCAACCTGCTCAACCGGTTTTATGAAATTCAAAAAGGGCGAATCCTGGTTGATGGCATTGATATCCGGGATTACCCGGCAGAAGTGCTTCGGAAAAGAGTAGCCGTGGTTTTACAGGATGTTTTTTTATTTTCCGATACCATCTTCAACAATATAACTCTTTATGATGCTTCCATTTCCCGGAAGGATGTCGAGGACGCGGTACGCCAGGTGGAGGCCGACCGCTTTATCGGTCATCTCCCCGGAGGACTGGATTTCAATGTTCAGGAAAGAGGCAGCATTTTATCACTTGGACAACGCCAACTGATCTCCTTTATCCGGGCTTATGTGCATCAGCCCAAAATACTGGTGCTGGATGAGGCCACCTCTTCCATTGATGCCGAATCCGAAGAACTGATTACCAAAGCCACGCGAACGCTGACCAGCAACCGGACTTCCATCGTTATTGCCCATCGCCTGTCAACAGTGCAAAATGCGAATGAAATACTGGTGCTGGATCACGGTGAAGTGATGGAAAGGGGTACTCATCGTGAACTCCTGAAACAAAACGGGCTTTACCGCAACCTGTATGAAATACAGTTTAAGGGAATGGAAGTGGCTGAAGGATACTGATTGCACGGGCGGGCTACCGGACTGGCAATCACAGGTAATTCAACAGGAAAATCCTTCCTGGCAGGCTCACATCCATTCCGTAAGCAATTTTTTTCCAATGTTTTCAACAAACGGTTTCATCAAAGGTATTCTGACTAATTTTGTTATCCGGAAGGCCAAATCCCTTTACTGCCATGAAGAAATACACGTTTACTGAAAAAAAGGACACCCGTAGCGGCTTTGGAGCTGGATTACTGGAGCTGGGCCGCACCAACCCTGATGTGGTGGCCCTGTGTGCCGACCTGACAGGCTCCCTGAAAATGGACGCTTTTGCCAAAGAATTCCCGGAACGTTTCTTTCAAACAGGTATAGCCGAAGCCAATATGATGGGAATTGCAGCTGGTATGACCATCGGGGGTAAGATTCCGTTTACCGGTACCTTTGCCAACTTTTCCACAGGCCGTGTCTATGATCAGATCCGTCAATCCATAGCCTATTCTGAAAAAAACGTTAAGATTTGTGCGTCCCATGCCGGTCTGACCCTGGGCGAGGACGGGGCTACTCACCAGATTCTCGAAGACATCGGTCTGATGCGCATGCTCCCGGGCATGGTGGTGATCAATACGTGTGATTATAACCAGACCAGGGCGGCCACCCTGGCGATTGCCAGGCATATGGGCCCTGTTTACCTGCGGTTTGGCAGGCCTTCCGTTCCTGTCTTTACGCCAACCGACCAGGTTTTTGAAATCGGGAAAGCCATTCTGATCAATGAAGGCAGCGAGGTCAGTATCTTTGCCACAGGGCACCTGGTATGGAAAGCCATTGAAGCCGGAGAACTGCTGTCGGCAAAAGGCATTGATGCCGAAATAATCAACATACACACCATTAAACCTTTGGACCTTCAGGCTGTCCTAAAATCCGTTGAAAAAACAAGGTGTGTGGTAACGGCTGAAGAGCATCAGGTTTTTGGCGGATTGGGGGAATGCATTGCCGGTATACTGGCTGGACGATTACCCGTTCCGGTTGAAATGGTTGCCGTTCAGGACCGTTTTGGAGAAAGCGGCACTCCCGATCAGTTGATGGAAAAATACGGGCTCACGGCTGCGAACATTGCCGCCGCCGCCGAAAAGGTCATTGCCCGCAAGCATGCCCTGGCCGGAGCTTCCCATGTTTCCTGACGAAAGCTGACGGCGGAGGGACCAACCTGTTTTTTAACCTCATGGAACACCTCCTCTATGGCCGAACTCACGGATAAAGAACTGCTGGATCAATTCCGGAATGAAAATACCCGCCATTATGCCTTTAATCTCCTGGTGAGGAAATACCAGCAGAAAATTTATTACCTCATCCGCCGTATGGTTATCGATCATGACGATGCCAGTGATTTGACTCAAAACACCTTTATTAAAATATGGAAGGGTTTGGATAATTTCCGGGAAGATTCACAACTTTATACCTGGATTTACCGAATTGCCACCAATGAATCTTTGACCTTCCTGAAACAGAAGAGGACCCGGTTCTTTATTCCCCTTGGAGATGTGGAATATGAGCTGACCTCAAAACTGGATTATGATCCCAACTTCACGGGTGACAAACTGGAGCGGAAACTTCAACAGGCCATTCTGACCCTTCCTGAAAAGCAAAGACTTGTGTTTAACCTTCGTTATTATGATAATATGAAGTATGAAGAAATGTCAAAGTCCCTGGGGGTTACAGAAGGCGCCTTAAAAGCTTCTTATCATCATGCGGTTAAAAAGATTGAGAAATACATGTCCGGGGTTTAAACTATTTTAATTTACATTTATCCAAGAACCGTTATTTAAAAA
>CAYWHE010000227.1:0-6393 GCA_964458125.1 uncultured Flavobacteriaceae bacterium
TCTCACCAGTTTTGACATGGTAGCTGAAAACAACAGGTGCTGACGTTTCCTGGGGATGATTTCCAGAATGCGGTGAAGCTGACTGATAAACCCGATATCCATCAGCCTTTCGGCCTCATCCAGGACAAACACCTGGAGTTTCTTCAGAATCAGATAGCCATCCGAGTATAATTCCAGCAGCCGGCCAGGTGTGGCCACGAGGATGTCAATGCCCTTCTGCAATTGTTCAATCTGCCCCTTCGCACCGGATCCGCCGAAAATAACCGCGGAACGCAACCCGGTGTATTTGGCGAATTCACTGACTTCCCGTTCTACCTGAATGGCCAGTTCACGGGCAGGTAATAAGATAAGGCCGCGGGGATATTCACCCTGGGGATGACTTAATTTTTTTAACAGGGGCAGCACATAGGCTGCAGTTTTCCCGGTACCTGTTTGGGCAATACCCATCACATCCTGGCCGGCAAGTATGGCCGGAATGGCTTTTTGCTGGATCCCTGTGGGAGTCAGGTACCCCTTTTCTTCCACCACCTTCCATAACTGGGTGTTGAGTTTGAAGTCATAAAAGGAAGCATCCGGTTTTGTCATGGGGCAAAGATAGAAAGGGAATGCGATAACCGGCTGTCCGCATCCCGGTCAGTAAAAGAATCCTGCTGATTCGTACTGGTGAACGGTATCAGCAGGATGGAATTTATATCCATACGGAAAGAGATTTTATCACTGCCGCACCAGCTGGTTTCTTAACTCCGGTTTTAATTCATAGGCCCGGTTTAAATACATGTCGGAGCTGTCCTTTTTCCCCAGGTTTCCGTAAGTCAGACCGAGATTAAAATAAAGATCGCCATCCCCCGGATTATAGCGCAGGCCCTCGATAAATTTTTCCTTTGCCTCTTCCAGATGCCCCCCAACCGCATAACACAATCCCAGGTTGACAAAATACTCCGGGCGTGTCAGCTTTTTTTCATAAAGGAGTGTATTGAAAATCACCTTTGCCGTATCCAGCATGTTCTTTCCTTTTCCATACGACAATCCGAGTCCGTACAAAGCCTGCACGTTCCCGGAATCAAGCGCAAGCACGCGCTTGTAACAGCGGATGGCCTCGTCATGGTTGTTGATGCGCTGATACGCCACCCCCAGGTTGTGGAAAGCATAGGAGAAACCGGGATTTATTTCGCAGGACCTGCTGATTTGTGCAATGGATTCCTGAATTATCAGGGGATTTCCGGTTTTATCATACTGCCCGATGAGTTCAATGCCGTAATAGAGCCTTGCCCTGGCGCTGTTCGGTACCTTATCCACATCCGCTTTGTACAGGGTATAATTATTTTCCCAGTCCTTATTGCGGTTAATGGTTTTGGCGGAAGCGACCAGGCCGGCAATGGTCAGCGGTACCAACCACAAAGGCTTCCAGGCTATTTTATCCTTTTTCCGGTTGCCGGCCTTTGCCAATTGCTGAATAACGCCGGCTGCAGCCAGGCAAAACCCCGTTGAGGACAGGTATAAAAAACGCTCGGCCATCGGTGTCCCGATATTGAAAACAAGGTTGGAAACAATGGAGATGGTAATGAAATAAAAATAAATTCCGAAAGCGATAACGGACTTCTCCCTGGTTTTCAGCGCTGCATAAACCAGCAATCCCGCATGAATCAGCAGGGAAAGCAACGCAGCCGGTGAGGTCCAGTTGACCAGGGGAATCTGGTTGTAGGAATAATCATACGATAATGGATGCGGAAAGACAAGCAACAGCAGGTACCGTCCGAGAATCATGACGATGGTGGCCGTCTTTTCCCAGAAAGAGGCATGCAGGTAAGGCGCATCCATGATGTCCGTGGTGACCCGGTCCCCCAGCATGCCGGCAAATCTTGCCCGGAGGATGAGATACACGATAGCCACCGCCAGCATGGGCAGCGTGCGGAACACTGTTTTTTTAAGGCCGATCCGCGTGAAAAACCAGCAGCATAAGGGAAGTATGGCCAGGAAGGTGATGGCATTTTCCTTGGACAGAAGAGCCAGGAAAAAAGCGATAACGCTGCCTGCATAGGCCATTTTTTCCTGCCGGAGAAACAAGAGCAGGCTGAGCAGGAGAAAAAATAACACGAGGATTTCATCCCTGCTTTTTATATTGGCAACCACCTCCGTATGGATGGGATGAACCATAAAAAGAAAAGCGGTGAGAAACGGAATGAACAGGTTCTGCTCCGGCAAAAGTCTGGCGAGTACGATAAACAACAGGAGACCCGTAAGTGCAAACAGCAGGACGTTGAAGAAATGGTTGACGGCAGGGTTAATGCCCCATATCTGGTATTCCACGGCGAACATGACGATGGACAGGGGCCTGTAGCGTCCGCCGGACAGGTTCAGGGCTTCCCCATAGGCGCCTACAAAGGCATCGTGGGTCAGAATATCGCCGATCCCCTTCATACCTTGCTGGGTATACTTATTGCCGGTGATGACGATAACATCATCGAGGGCGAAACGGTTATTCAGGGTGTTGCCATAAAGAATAAATCCAAGAATAAAAAGCAGGAGTCCGGGAAATAGTTTCTTCATGGCAGTTCCGAATTTCAGGTCAGAAATGAATCAAACCTACGACATTTTAGGAAAATACGCTTTGAAATGAAATATTCAATTGCACTCCAGGGGTCTTAATGCAACTTCACCTTGAAGGGCTGGCAGAAGTCATGGTATTTTTTGGAAAGTGTGAAATTCAAGGTCAGGTTGGTAAACATATACCAGTCCTTATCCGATGCATTCCCGCGTTGCCTGTCCTGGTTCAGGTTGTTCGACTGGTTCACGGAGCGGTCCGATAAAAGTGCCGCCGTTTCACCGTGAACGGCCCTGAGTACATCCTTATCCGCGTAAGTGGTGCTGACATCATCGAGGTAATCCGTATAGGTACGGCGTGGTCCGCATTCCAGCGTCAGGCCAAAACGGTTCGATAATTTAAACTTAAAACCGCCTCCAAGCGGAATGGCAACATTCAGGCGCTTATACGGTTTGCGTTTGGGGTAGGCAGCCGTACCCTGCCCTTCCGTTCCAAGGGGCTGCAGGTTCACGGCCTGTCCGTCGATATCGGTTCGGGGATTAAAATGAAACATCGACAGCCCGATAAAAATATAGGGGGTGGCAAACGTGGCCGGATTAGCTGTCTGGAAAGGGAAAAAGTTGAATTCAAACTGGTAGGTCAGTTCAAATACATGACTCCTGAAATTTAGATTTCGCTGCTTCTGAAATTTATCGTTCGATTTGGAGTCGTCGGCCGAAATGCTGCCGGCATTCAATTGCAATTTGTAGGCCCAGTGGTTATTGATGCATCTCCTGTAAAGAAACCCCGCGGCCGGACGGAACATCTTCGGTTGAAAAAGACTTTTGTTCAAATCCCCTTTATAACTTGAAATTCCCAGAGACAGACCGATTTCCCCGCTTTGGGCAGAAAGCCATACCGGGAATACCAGCAGGAATAAAAAAATCTTTAAAACCTTCATCCGCCTCATAGCCATTCAACCCGGTTAAACGGGCAGCCGGCCTCCTTTCGTATCTATCAGAATAAGGGATAACTGACCCTTCCCGTGCGAAGCTTATAGCTGATGTTAAAAACAGCAAACATATACGTATCCTTATAACGGGGGTCCCCGCGTTGCTGCCCGGGAGCGGTAACATTCGGATAGGAACGGTCGGAACGGTCGGCCAGCTGGGCTGCAATCAGGCCTCTTTCCTCCCGGATTAATTCATTGTCATAATAGGTCCTGCTGACATCATCAATATAGTCGGTAAATGTTTTTCGGATACCATACTCAAGTCCGATGCCCAGCCTCCTGTTAAAGGAGTACTTAAAGCCCAGTCCAAGCGGAATGCAGAACTGGGTCAGATGATATTTCTTCCGGGTGGGAACCAATCCCTGACCTTCGGTTCCCAAAGGTTGCAGCTTGACTACCTTGCCGTTGATTTCGGCTTTCGGGTTAAACCGGAATACCCCCGCACCTAAAAAGCCGTAAACGCCCACTTCAAACCCCCTGCGGCCCCGCACACCCCTTAACCTGTACCGGTGTCCCATCTGTTCCTTTAAAATGTATCCTTCCAGGGTGGCATTCAACTCCCAGATATTGGACTTAAAGCTAAGGTTCCGGTAACTGCGGTAAAATTCTGTGGTTAAAGCATCATCACCGGCAATCTTTCCAAAAGTGAGGTGGGTATTAATGGCAAAATTCTGAGTGAGTTTATACCTCAGGCCGCCACTGATGGCATAACGGGTCTGGGTAAACTCCAGATCTTTAAAGTAGTGTGTGCCAATCTGGTTGGCGCCTCCCAATTCACCCAGGAAATTGGTCGGGCCGGCGCCCAGGTGAAGTTCCATCCGGTATGCCTTCCACCTGTTCTTAATCAACTGGGCATTCACCAGGGCAGGAAGCAGCAGCAGCAGTAAGATTGAGATGTTTTTTTTCATAGGACCAGTTCTGTGATGAGACAAAAATAATGATATTTAATTTAACAATCCACTATACTTCATTTAGTTTTCTTACGCTCTTCTACTTCCTGGCATCCAGCCCCCACATCAGCTTATTACGTAAGGTATTTAAAAAGTTTTCATCGTTCAGGCGGATCAGGTTCATGCCGAAATCTTCCTTGCGCACAGCCAGCTGAATGGAGGCATCGATGGTCACCGAACGGGAATCCAGCGAAGCCAGGAAATAATTGCTTCTCCCCTCCACTTCGAGAGAAATCACATTTTTATCGGAAACCACAATGGGCCGCACGTTCAGATTATGAGGCGCTATCGGGGTAATAACGAAGTTTTCCGATTGGGGAACGATGATGGGTCCCCCGCAACTTAAGGAGTAACCTGTTGAACCCGAAGGTGTTGCAATAATCAACCCATCGGCCCAGTAAGAATTCAGGTATTCCCCGTTTAGGTAGGTATGGATGATAATCATGGAGGAACTGTCCTTTTTATGGATGGTTAACTCATTCAGGGCATAATTGACTTCGCCGAACAGGGAACGGCTGGTTTCCAGCCTGAGCAGGGCCCTTTTATCAAGGGTAAACTGTCCCTTATGGAGCAATTGCAGGGCGTTACTGATTTCGTTGATGGAAACGCTGGACAGGAAACCCAGCCTGCCGGTATTGATACCCATGACCGGAATCTCCGATTCCTGCACCAGGGTTATGGTATCCAGGATGGTTCCATCTCCTCCAACGCTGAACAGGAAATCAACTTTTCCCTTGATTTCATGGCTGGAGGTGAAGGTTTTATCGTAATGCAGGGACCTTACCGTCTTTTGTTTGATGAAATTGAAAAAGGGCTCATAAATGATGCAATCGGCCCTCAGTTGGTGGAGCTCATCCAGGAGTCCGTTGATAAAGGGGATGAGATTCTGGTTTATCAGACGACCGTAAATCGCAACTTTCATTAAAAATATCTTACCGGCAAAGAAAGGTAAATTAATTAAACTTCCAAAAGCAGATGCCTGCAGGGGGAGACATTCAATACGGGCCGTTTAT
Organism: uncultured Flavobacteriaceae bacterium; assembly: GCA_964458125.1. Taxonomy (GTDB): domain Bacteria; phylum Bacteroidota; class Bacteroidia; order AKYH767-A; family OLB10; genus CAYWHE01. The sequence goes on from CAYWHE010000227.1 coordinate 5,497, forward strand.
CCCTGCAATACCGTCAGCTCACCGGCCCCTTCCCTGATCACGAGCGGTTCATCGCCGGTACAGTCGATGATGGTGCTGGGCAGGATACGGCCGGGTCCGCCATCCACTACCATATCCACCAGTTTTTGATACTTTTCGTATATGAACGCCGGATCCGTGGGATACTCCAGGAAACCGTCCGGTTCGTGCAGGGAGGTGGACAACATGGGATTGCCAAGTTCATGGACGATGGCTAGCGTAATGGCAAAATCCGGCACCCGTATTCCGATCGTTTTTTTCCTGCTCCGGTACAGGGAAGGTACCAGGCTGCCCGCATTTAAAATAAACGTATAAGCCCCCGGGAGGGAACGGTTTAACAACTTGTAGGTCTTCCGGTCGAAAGGCCTGGTAAAATCGCTGATGTTACTCAGGCTGTGGCATATGAATGAAAAGTTTGATTTCGTCAGTTCCACACCCTTGATCCGGCAAATCCGGTCCACGGCCTTATGCTGGTATATGCTGCAACCCAGCGCATAAATCGTATCGGTGGGAAAAATAACCACGCCTCCGGCCTGAAGGCATTCCACGACCATTTTTATTTTTCTTGGCTCCGGGTTTACCGGATGTATCTGTACCAACATAACAGATGCACAAGGTAAGAAGGATTTTAGTCGTCAGGACTCCCTTTCGGAAAACAACATAAAAGCCGTTTTTACTTCATCTTCACCATGCGTTTGGTATCCGCATTTTTTCCATCAACGATCAGGCTGTAGGAATAAATACCGCTGTTGATGTTTCCAGCTTCGACCTCCATCTGGCCTTCGCCTTTCTGATTCAGCATGACTTCCTTCATCCGGACTCCTGTTGCATTGTAAAAAACAAGCGATGCCTTGCTGACCGTTTCAGGGACAAAATACC
>CAYWHE010000228.1:0-6322 GCA_964458125.1 uncultured Flavobacteriaceae bacterium
AACATTTGATTGTTAATTATTTCAATTTATGTTAATTTTGAGATGGCTTCTAGTATTCAATTCGACATGACTTTTACAAGGGCAAAGCCCGATGTGAAAGTCGTAGTCGAATGAATCCCGTCTCGCCTCAGGCGAGACGGGATCGCTTCAATACTCCGCTGCTTGCAGCACAATTTTTCAATTCGACTTGACTTTTACAAGGACAAAGTCCGAAGTGAAAGTCGTAGTCGAATGAATCCCGGTCGCGAAGCGAATCGGGATGGATACAGCACTTGCACTGGGGTTCAAACCCTTGACTTTATTCGGCAGGAAGAAGAATGGATGAACACGAATTGAACCATTTCAGGGAGTCACCTTTAAAAAAATCACTCAGATTGGATTGTCCTTAAAACTAAAAATAGCCGCTGCATTCAGGGAAGTAATCTCAGCGATTTCTTCCACGCTTACCCGTTTCACTGCCGCCAGTTTTTCTGCCACTAACGCCAGGAAAGCCGGTTCATTGCGTTTTCCCCGGTGAGGAGCAGGGGCCAGGTATGGCGCATCGGTTTCCAGTACCAGGTATTGCAGGTCAATTTGCTCAATGACCTGTGCAAGACCGGAGTTCTTAAACGTCAGCACCCCTCCTATTCCAAGGTGGAAGCCCAGGTTTGTAATTCGTTTGGCCTGTTCCAGATCACCCGAAAAGCAATGGAAAATGCCTCGGACATCCAGGGAGCGGTTGGCTTCCAGGATTTTGGTCAGCATGTTGGTGGATTCCCTGGAATGTATAATTACGGGAAGATTAAAATCCCTCGCCCAGTGAAGTTGTGTTAAAAAGGCCTTCTCTTGTTCCTTCACATACGTCTTATCCCAATACAGATCGATGCCAGTTTCACCAATGGCCACGATGTGCTGTTCCTCAAACCGGCGGTAAATGGTTTCGAGCACAGCGACATAATCCTGTTTCACGGAACAGGGATGCAGGCCCAAGGCAGGAAAACATATCCCGGGATACTGCCTGCAAATGGCAAACATCGGCTCAACCGTTCCGGCATCAATGTTCGGAATTACATAACGCCTGATGTCCTTGTCAAAGCCTTGCTGCATGAGGGTTTCAAATTCTGATGTAAATTCCCCGGCATACAGGTGAATATGCGTGTCAGTCAGTTTCATGATCTGGAAAATTGATTCAGCCTGTAATGCAAAGGACCGGCCATGATGCATTCATCACTGTTCAGGCAGGTTCAGGCAGGACGGGTGCAGCAGGCTTGATTTTTTTCAGGTCCTGTGCCGCCTTCCGGTAGGAATCTTCAATGGCCTGTAAAACCGGCAATTGTTCAACGGCCAGCAGAGGTTCCATTTTTTTAAACAACTCCTGTACCACAGCGATCTCATTGCGTATGATATCCATGTTTTGCTGGCTGTTCATGGAAACCTGCTGACTCAATCGTCCCAGCAGGGCCATCTTTTCGGTCAGCAGCAAATGGCCCTGGTATTGACGGATCTCTTCCTTTGCCTTTTGCAGTTTGATGGAAAGGCGCATGAACAAAAAGATAAAGACGGCAGTCATGGCCAGGAATAACAATGCGGCATTCCGGATGAAAAGCAGGTTGCGGCTGTCAGCCTGCTTCATTTCCGATTGAAGCCTTGCAATTTCCGATGCCGTTTGTTTGATGCCAGCATTTAATTCCTGCTGCTTTTTAGCGTAAGTGAGGGCTGCTTCCGTGATGACGGAGGCCTTTTCCCGGGAAAGAAATTTTTCCTTCAGTGACAGGTAATCCTGGAACAGCAGGTAAGCCTGTTTGAAATGATTGTTCGAAGCATACCGCTCGGTGGCCAGCCTGAAAGTCTCAAACAGCAACCGTTGCTGATCCGTGTTCACCGGATCTGCCGTTATTTTTTTTAATGACGGAACCAGCAAATCCAGTTCCTCAACCTTCAAATAGGGGTTGACGACCTTGTCATGAATGCCCTTCAAATCCTGCTGGGCGGAAGCGGGAATGGACAGACCGGACATTAAAATAAAAATCAATCTTTGAAGCATGCTTATTCAGTTGAGAAAGAAACGTAAATAAATATCGGTACCCCTGTTCCGTTCGCTTTCAATCTTTATTTCGCCTTTATGATTTTTCATGATACGTTCGCAGATATACAGACCAAGACCCGTTTCATCCGGCTTCAGGGTAAAAAATGCACTCCGTATTTTAGGCATCACCTGGTCATCGATACCGACACCATTATCGTGAATCCTGATTTGCAAAAAGCGCGGCAGGATTCGGGTGCTGAGAGAAACCCTGGGTTCGTATCCCTTCACTTTTTCCGAAGCTTTTGCGTGTACGCTTTGCATGGCGTTGGTTAAAACATGTAACAGCAGGTGACCGATGGCTGCAGGAACAACAGGTATTTCGGGAAGGTTTTTTTCAAGATCCCTGTTGGCTTTAACCGGAGTGACCTCACTCTCCGTCTGAAAGCCATCCTGGACCAGGTCAAAATACCGGGTGCATAGTTGATTGATATCCATCGATACCTTTTCATCCGAATCGCTGTTGGCAAACTGGACCAGCGCTTCATTCCGGTCGGTTTCCTGCTGAAGCAGCGCATTGATTTTTTTGGTATGGACAAGAGCCTCTTTCCACATGCCCATGCCGTTTTCATTTACCCTGATCTGCTGCAACTGATCAATCCGAAGCTGAATTTCATCAAGCCCTTTTTGAAATTCACCGAAAGATTGTTTATCCAGCCTGGCCCGTTTAATGAGCTGCTCCCCGGCGGAAGACAATTCTGCAGCCTGATGCTTCCTCGCTTCAAACAGAACCGATTCCCCGCGAAGTTTTTTTAAACGAAACTGCCAGGTCAGCACCACGGCCGTTGCGAGCAATGTCAGCAATAAGATGACCATCGCTGTACGGGTAAGCAAAGTGGTATAGTTTTGATCCAGCCTGGCTTGCTCCGTTAGCAGGGATTCCTTCTGTTTAATTAACTCCTGGAATTGTTTTTGCCCGGCCGTATTTTGCTTTTCATCTTCCCGTGCAAGCGCTTTCAGGGTGTCGCTCTTTTCCTTTGCATACAAGGTATTGAGCAGGTTGTCATAATTTTTTAATTGCTCCAGGCCAAAGCGGTTCAGATTTTTAGCACGCAGATCTTCTGCCTGTTTGGACAAAATACGTAGTTGCTGAAGATTGGCCGTCTGATGGATGACCTCCCCCTGCCCATGTTGGCTGGTGAATAAAATTAAAATTAAGGCTATCCCGTAACGGGTCATAAGCGTTCCTGTTTGTTAGAATACGGAACCGCAAGATTATTATTTTACGCTTCGCCCGGGTAAATGAAGTTACCCCTTAAAAAAAACTTTTCAACGGCAGAAAGTCAATAACATGGACCATGAACTATGGCGGTAACTGCTCCCTATTGTTTCATTAATTTACCGTGAAATAACACCTGCTGTTCGCTCCGTACCTCGTAAAAATATATTCCGGGTGCAAGCAATTCCGTGTTTATGTTATTCTTTAATCCGGGAAACAGATCAAGCCGGAGGTGTATCCTGCCCTGCAGGTCCGTGATGCTAATCTGTTTGGTCAACAGGATGCAGGAAACAGGCCAGGAAAACAGGACTTCCTTCCCGAAGGGCTGGGGAAAGACAAGGGGTTCTTCCCGGTTAGGATCTGCAATTCCTGCATTGATAACCGTAAAAGGTGCAGAAACAGCCGTGCACCCGAATTGATTGGTGACCACAACGGTATAGGTGCCGTTTTGAAGGGGTACATAAGTGGAGTTGGTGGCCCCGCTCAGGAGGTTTCCATTCAGGTTCCACTGGTAGGCATTGGCGGTGGTTGATTGAAGGGCATTTCCCAATATGGAAATAACCGGGGCCGGAGGCGCTGCATTGACGCTGATGGTCAGGTTCCAGGGCACGCTTTGCCCGCAAAGATTGTCGGCAGTAACACTCAGGTTGCCCGGGGTATTACCGAAGGTAACCGTTATAATCGTATCCCCTTGCCCGCTGCTGATCAGGGCTCCCGGGGGTGCGGTCCAGGTATAGCTGGTGGCCCCCGGAACCGGTGCGATGTAGTAGGTCCAGACGGATCCTTCACAAACCGTTGTGCCACCGAATATCTGTACAGGGCTGGGTGCCAGAGCGCAGGGTTTGGAATACCGCAGCAACACGCCGGCCGTTCCAACCACATAACCAGTGTCGTGCATGGGAAAGTATAAGCCGAGCAGACCTGCAGTCTGAATGCTTTGATTCGTCCAGGTGGCCCCCGCGTCACCCGTAAATAACAGGTCCCCCAGGTCGCCCGAAGCATAACCGGTATCGGCAGTCAGAAAAAAAGCTGCCCGTAAATTGTTCGCAGTATTGCTGGCCTGGACGGTCCATGTATTGCCTCCGTCGGCAGATCTTACAATGACGCCAAAGCCCCCAACTGCGTATATGGTGTCGTTATTCACGGGGAAAACCGATAAAAAGCCATCGGCATGGGTATAAACGGTGTCCCAGCTGGAGCCACCGTTGGTGGTCCTTAAAATCAGGCCTCCATAAAAGGTTGGCAGGCTGGAAACGCAATACCCCGTATCGTTGTTGATGAACCGGACAGAGATCAGGTCCTGTACAGTACCGCTGGCCTGGGGGATCCAGTTGTTTCCTCCATCGGTGGTTTTCAGAATAACGCCACCGCCACCGGCAATGTAACCAATGTCATGGGACGGAAAATGCACCGAGCGTAGCAAATTGGTATTTCCGCTCAACTGGGGCTGCCAGGAATCACCTGCATCGGTTGATTTTAAAATGGTCCCCTGTGCCCCAACGGCATAACCCGTGGTGTCGTCCGTAAAATATACACAGCGAAGGGTGTCGGTGGACCCCGTGTATTTAAATGTCCAGTTGGCTCCGGCATCATTGGTCTTCAGGATAAAACTGTCGGATCCGGCGATGTAGCCGGTTTGGGAATCCCTGAAATAGGTGGACCTCAGTTCCCCGTAGCTGCCCGTGGCCAGCTGGGTCCACTGGGCGTTGCAGAAAGAAACCGGTGCTATTAACAGGAGCAGGATTCGGATTTGGTTTTTCATGGGCTAAGGGGTATTAAAGAATGAATTTCAAAAGTAAATAAAAAAAATCTTTTTGCCATCTTTACCCTCCTAAAATTAAACCATGCAAAAAAGAAGTACACTGATTACCCTGTTTTTAATATTCACGCTTCCATTGATGGCTGATGAAGGCATGTGGCTGCCCCAGTTGTTAAAGCAGATGAATGAATCAGACATGCAGAAACGGGGCCTGAAACTGAGCGCAGAAGACATTTACAGCATCAATACCACCAGCCTGAAGGATGGTGTCGTTTTGTTTGGAGGTGGATGCACCGGTGAGGTGATTTCCTCCGACGGCCTGTTACTGACAAATCACCACTGCGGATATTCCACCATTCAATCCCACAGTACCACAGAACATGACTACCTCACCACCGGTTACTGGGCCATGAATAAAGACCAGGAGCTGCTTTGCCCGGGCCTGACAGCGGTGTTTATCATCCGAATCGAAAATGTCACCGGAGAAGTCACATCCCAGCTTGATCCCGCAATGGGCGAAGCCGAACGGGAGGCCCGAATCAGGTCCATTACTTCCCTGCTCGAGAAAAAAGCAATTGAAGGAACCCATTATGGCGCTGTCACAAAATCCTTTTTTTATGGAACTGAGTTCTATATGTTTGTAACTGAAACGTTTAAAGATGTCAGGATGGTGGGCGCACCACCATCTGCTATCGGGAAGTTTGGTGCCGAAACCGACAACTGGGTCTGGCCGCGGCACACCGGAGATTTTTCCCTGTTCAGGATATATGCCGGAAAGGATAATAAGCCGGCCGAATATGCAAAGGACAACCAGCCCTATAAACCCAGGTTTTTCTTTACGATTAACCTGGCGGGCATCCGTGAAAATGATTTTACCATGGTTTATGGCTTCCCGGGACGAACTACGGAATACCTCACCTCCTATGGAGTAGCCATGACCTATGAAACTGTAAACCCTGCCCGCATTAAAATCCGGGAAACCAGGTTGCAGCTGATGGATGAAGGCATGCACCTGGCCGATTCCATCCGGATTGCCTATTCCGCCAAGTATGCCAGCATCAGCAATTATTACAAGAAATGGCAGGGAGAACAACTGGGTTTGAAAAAGAATCATGCGGTAGAAAAAAAGCGTGAGTTGGAAAAGCAGTTTACCGCATGGGTGTTGCAGGATGCAGGGCGGAAATCAAGTTATGCCGGTTTGTTACCTCAAATGGAAGAAACCTATCGGCAGTTGAAACCCTATTCCATGGTGAACGACTACATCAATGAAGCCCTGAATGGC
>CAYWHE010000229.1:0-6304 GCA_964458125.1 uncultured Flavobacteriaceae bacterium
CGGTTAGCCCGCACCCTGAAGTTAGCGCTTGCGCTATACTTCAGGGGAGGACTAAAAGCGGAAAGCGGGACTGCACACCGGCAAAAAACGGAATTTTGTGCTCCCAAAAACGGAATTTTGTGCTCCCAAAAACAAAAAAAAGTAAACAGTGTGCCTTCGGTTTTAAAAACGAAATGAATTAAAATTGCTGGTTGAACAGCCGAGCCGGAAGGGCATGGTCACTTACCCATTTTGTTACGGCAGCATTTGTGTCCCATTGGTTCATTTTTTCTTTTTGAGGCCAGGGAAGGGTTTCGTTCAAAACTTCTCATTTCTTTTCTTACCGGCACGGGCCCGGAGACGGTATCTTTGCATTGGAGCGAAACATTTTTAACCGGAACGAGTAAAATAATACATGAAACGAATATTTTTTGCAGCCATCTGCCTGATCCTGGCGGGCCTGCAGCTATCAGCACAATCCCGTACGTATAAGTTTAACCATAATTTCAGCGAGCGTTGCGGACTGGCGCAGCCGCTGATCACGGCCTGTACGGATTCTTTTTACACCGATGTCCTTCCCGACCTGGGGAACATCAGCCGGACCGTTCATCATTTTGGCCAGAATTGCGGTGTCCTGTTTGACAATGGGGCCAACGGACATTTTTTGGGTGAGACATACAGCCTGGAGCTCTATTTTAAACTGGATAATTCCACCGGTTTTTCCAGGATTCTTGATTTCAAGGACCGCAATTCCGATTATGGTTTGTATTGCACGGAGACCCAGCTTCAGTTTTACAATGCATCCAATGTGGCCACCACAGCCTTTACCTCCGGGCAATATGTTCACCTCATCGTCACCCGCGATTCGGCCACCCAGGAGGTAAGGCAGTTTGTAAACGGGCAGCAGATTGATTCCTTCACCGACGTGAACGGCATTGCCGTTACGGATACGTCGGATAAAATCTGGTTCTTCCAGGATGATCTGATGTTTGGAGGTGAGGCCAGTGCAGGATCGGTTGCGCTCATCCGTGTATATAACAATACCCTTGACAGCAGCCAGGTGGCCGATGCTTTCAGCCGGCTGGCGGGTGAACTCACCCCGAACGGATTTACCGTCAATGACCCGGTGCAGTGCATCAATGGCAATGACTATATCTTTACAAATATCAGCCCGGACAGCCTGACCAGTATATACGACTGGAATTTTGATGATGGCAACGGCAGCCAGAACCTTCATGCCCAGCACAGCTACCTGTCGGCCGGAAAATTCGATGTACGCCTGCTTATTACCGATACCCTGGGATGTGTGGATACGGTGATACAGACCGTTTCCGTTTATGCCCAGCCCGTCGTGTCGCTGGGCCCTGATCCGGCCCTGTGTAATCTGACGCCTCAATTGCTGGATGCCGGATCTTTCACCGGTTACCTCTGGAATGACGGAAGTTCCCTGCAGACCCTGAATGTCAGCGCTCCCGGTACATATGCCGTAACCGTTACGGATGCCAACGGATGCACGGGCTCGGATTCGGTAACGGCAACGATTACACCTTTGGTGAGCCTCGGCCCTGATAGTTTCTTTTGTGGTTCGGTTTCCCTGTTGCTGGATGCCGGTTCCGGACTGTCGTCCTATTCCTGGAGTGACGGATCGACCCTTCAGACACTGGCTGCGGCCGACTCCGGTACGTATACGGTCACTGTTGCTGATGGCAACGGTTGCATGAATACCGATACCATATACCTGGGGATCACGGAGATTCCGGAACTTTTTCTCGGTAACGACACGGCCATTTGTGATGGACAGGCCCTCAGCCTGGATGCGGGACCTTTCTTTTCTTACCTGTGGCAGGACAGTTCGGCCGGTCAGTTTTATACGGTGGGAGGCGCCGGAACCTATGCCGTCCGCATCACCTCCTTTTCCGGCTGCAGCAATACGGACACCATCACGGTTTCGGTTCTGGCCAATCCGCTGGTGAACCTCGGAGGCGACAGCCTGTTTTGCGGCACCATAGCCATCAGCCTCGATGCCGGCCCGGGCCAGTCTGCTTATCTATGGAACGACGGCTCCACTTCCCAAAGCCTGGCGGTGAACGATTCAGGCAGTTTCAGCGTGGAAGTAACGGATGTCAACGGATGTCAGTCTCAGGATACCATAGTGCTGGGAATTCTTCCATTGCCTTCCGTCGATCTCGGCGGCGATACCAGTTTATGCCAGGGATCCTCCCTGGTCCTCGACGCCGGACCGTTATTTACTTATGCCTGGCAGGACGGTTCCACCGATCAGACGTTTACGGTAACCGTGGACGGAACCTATTCCGTTCAGATCACGGACCTTGCCGGTTGTGCGAACAGCGACAGCATCCAAATTTCATATTCGGCACTTCCTGTCATCAATCTTGGATCCGACACGAGCTATTGCGACAGCCTGAACCTTACCCTGCAGGCCGGAGCCGGTTTTACCGCTTACGTATGGGGTGACGGTTCCACCAATTCAACCCTTGCCATCACCGGCGGCGGCGTGTTTTCCGTACAGGTCACTGATAACAGCGGATGCCAGTCGTCCGATACCATTACCATAGGGCTCGGCGTGACGCCCGTGATCAGCCTGATGAACGATACGACCGTTTGTGACGGCATTCCCGTTTTACTGGATGCCGGTACCGGTTACGCATCGTACCTCTGGAGTACCGGTGAAACGGTTTCCTCCATTCAGGTTTCCGATTCGGGTGCGTATATGGTTACCGTCAGCGACAGCCTGGGCTGCCAGGCATCCGGCCAGTTTAACCTGGCCTTGTTACCCGTTCCGGCAGCGGCACTGGGTCCGGATACGGCCTTTTGCTTCGGAGGTTCGGTATTGCTGGACGCCGGCGGCGGATTTTCCTCTTATTTATGGAGCGACAGCAGCGTCACGCAAACCATCCTGGTCACGCAAAACGGAACCTACTTTGTCATGGTGACGAATTCTTCCGGCTGTTCAGGTACGGATACGGTAACGGTAACGGTTCATCCGGGACCCATGAACCCGAATATTTTCGTATCGGGGGGGACCACACTGGTCTCCAACCAGCCTGCAGGCAACCAGTGGTACAACGCCAGCGGTCCGATCCCCGGCGCCACCGACCCGTTTTATGTTCCCACACAGGCCGGTGCCTATTACGTGGTTGTGACGGATTCCAATGGCTGCCAGTCGGCCCCTTCCAATACCATTGTCTGGGGTGTGGGAATATTTTCGCCCGGTCTGCAGGTCCTGCAATCCTATCCGAATCCGGCCAGGGATCAGTTGCACCTGCTCACCGGCGATATCCGGGAGGAACGGGCCGTCATTGAAATCACCGATATGCAGGGACGGGCGGTAAAATACCAGGTGTCTGCGTTGAGCCGGGACCAGGATGAATTGCTGCTGGATGTGAGCAGTCTGCAGCCGGGCGTCTACCTCATCCGGATGCGGGCAGGAGAACGCCTTTGGATTTCCAGGATGCTGAAACAATAAGGGTTCATTTTACCTGTTTATATCTTTGTTAAAAAGATAAACGGTCATGTGATTCATCGTTGACCCTCCCGGATTAATTTTAAGGTCCGTTAATCTTCATTATGATCAGGAAAATCCGCCAGTCTTTTATCGCGAAGGTGATTTACCCGAAGCTGAAAAACCGGTATGCCCTCACCCTTATCGGCTTCCTGGTGTGGCTGGTTTTTTTCGACCGCAACGATCTGCTTTCCCAGCATTCCATGAAAGGAAAACTGAACAAGCTGAATAAGGAAAAGGCGTATTACCTGAGCGAGATCGCCAAAAACCGGAAGGACCTGAACGACCTGGTATCCAACAGCAAGACCCTGGAGAAATTTGCCCGTGAGCGCTACCTGATGAAGAGGGACGGGGAGGATATTTTTATTTTCGTGGAGGAGCATTCTGCTCCCGGCAGGGAAGTGGATTAGTCCGGCAGGCTGATCCGGGAGAAGGAATTCTGTTTTCGCAGGCCTTGTTATAAAATTTTAAATGAATCACTGTCCTGCAGGGTATTCAGTTGCCTTCGCCAATCCTGAATTTCCTTAGCCCGCAGCGTAATGGTTTCGATGGATGACCGGGAGGATGCCGTTTTACTGATTTTATTTCCGAATGGATCGAGTACCGCCGAATTTCCCGTATGCGGAATGCCGTTGCCATCTTTGCCGATCCTGTTCAAGCCGGCCACGTAGCATTGGTTTTCAATGGCGCGGGCAGCCAGCAATTGTTTCCAGGCCTGGTTCCGTCGCGATGGCCAGTTGGCCACATAAATCAGCAGGTCGTAATTTTCTCCGGCCGTTCTTCTGGACCAGACGGGGAAGCGGAGATCATAACAGATGAGGGGACAAATTTTCCAGCCTTTCCATTCCGTGACCAGCCTGGATTTTCCGGCCTTATACGTTTTTTCTTCACGGGCCATGCTGAACAAATGCCGCTTGTCATAGTACCGGCATTGACCGGAAGGCTCCATCCAGATGAGGCGGTTAAAGTAAGCTTTCTTTTCGGCGATGATCAGGCTTCCGCAAATTACCGCTTTTTTTACCCTGGCGGTTTTTTGCATCCAGCGGATTGCGGGTCCGTCCATGGTTTGTGCATTCGAAGCGGCCTGCATGGTAAACCCGCTGGTAAACATTTCAGGAAGGATAACCAGATCCGTACTGCCTGCTTTCAGGTTGTTCATCAGGGCATCAAACAGGGCCAGGTTGGCTGTTGCATTTTCCCAATGAAGGGAGGTCTGGATCAGGGTCAGTCTGAGGTCTTTCATTTTCGTCGTACGTTGCATAGTTTTTCGGCGGCACGTTCCAGGGTTTGATGATCCTTTGCAAAGCAAAAACGGAGCAACTTGCCGGCGGGGGGATTTTTATAAAATACGGAAACCGGAATGGAGGCAACGCCATTTTCCTTCGTCAGGCGGATGGCATAGTCCGTATCTTTCTCATCGGAGAGTGCCGAATAATCCAGTAACTGGAAGTAGGAGCCGGAGCAGGGCAGGGGTTTAAAGGCCGAACCTTTCAGCAGCTTTAAAAAATAATCGCGTTTTTCCTGGTAGAACGTATTCAGCCCGTCCAGGTTTTTGGGGTCTTTCATAAAGGCCGCCAGGGCATGTTGAATGGGTGTGTTGGCGGCAAACACCATGAACTGGTGGATTTTCCTGAACTCCGTCATCAGCTTTTCGGGGGCCAGGCAATAACCAGTTTTCCAGCCGGTGTTGTGAAATGTTTTACCGAAAGAATAGATGACAAAGCTTCGCTCCATCAGCCTGGGATAGCGCATGACACTCTGGTGTTCATAGCCGTCGAAAATAATATGTTCATAAACTTCATCACTTAAAATGAGGATATCGGTTTTGTGGGTGATTTTTTCCAGCTGCTGCATATCCCGTGCCGTCAGGATGGCGCCCGTGGGGTTATGAGGGGTGTTGATCAGGATCATGCGGGTACGCTGGTTGATCATTTTTTTTACCTCGTTCCAGTCAATATGAAAATCGGGGCCTTTGAGTTGCAGGTGAACCGGAATACCGCCGTGAATTTCAACAGAGGGAGCGTAGGAATCGTAGGCCGGATCAAACAAAATAACCTCATCGCCTTCCCGCACCACCGCGGCCAGGGTTGTATAAATGGCCTGGGTGCCGCCGGCCGTAATGGTGATTTCAGTGCCGGGGTGATAGGAAGCGGAATACAGGCGTTCGGCTTTTTCGGCAATGCGTTCCCGCAAAGGGAGAATGCCCGGCATGGGGGCGTATTGGTTATGGCCCTCCTTCATGGCCTTATTCACCAGTTCAATCAGTTCAGGTGAACAGGGAAAATCAGGAAATCCCTGGCTCAGGTTGATGGCTTTGTATTCCTGGGCCAGCCCGGACATGACGGCAAAAATAGTGGTTCCGGTTTTATGAAGTTTGGATTTTAGTATTCCGTTAAAGACAGGCATAAATTTTATTCTTACTGGTTCGGTGTATTCGAAAGCCTAAAAATGCAATAATTGCCGTTCACCTGCAAAAAATAATCACCGGGGAAAGGACAGAATTTGTTTTTTAATATTGAAACGCCTGATTTAAAAAGGGTTGAAGTGTTGAAAAAGGAATGATCCGGAGACAGAGGTTTGCAGGGGATAAATGGGCATTGATTCATGCAAACTCATCCGGTTACACGGAATAATAAAAATCCCCCTTGCACCTGACCATGGAGATAAAATGTTAACCTCAGGTATTTACTTCATCTTCACCACGCGTTTGGTATCCGCATTTTTTCCATCAACAAACAGGCTGCAGGAATAAATACCGCTGTTGATGTTTCCGGTTTCGACTTCCACCTGGCCTTCGCCTTT
>CAYWHE010000230.1:0-6165 GCA_964458125.1 uncultured Flavobacteriaceae bacterium
CCATTTCATGAATATCGGCCAGGTTTTGAATATCCATGGGCAGGATGAGATCAAAGTGACGGAAATCGGCCACCGTAAACTGCCGTCCCCGCAGGGAAGATAAATCCACCCCGAACTGTGCCGCTGTTTTCACGGCCCTGCTGTCGGGAGGATCACCGGCATGCCAGTGGGAGGTGCCGGCTGAATCCACCAGGTGGGGCAGGTTATGCTGGCTGAGTTTATGCCTTAAAATTCCTTCCGCCATGGGCGAGCGGCAGATGTTTCCAAGGCATACGGTGAGGATGCGCATGTTTGATAAATGCTTGAAATAGTCACTGGAGGGAGGGCCAGAAAGGAAAAGGCAAAACCTTATTTGGAGCTGACGTTGATACGTTTCTGCAGATCCTGCACCTGGGCCTTGAATTTCTTATCGGTTTCAATCAGGTTGTTCACGGTGCGGCAGGCATGAAGCACAGTGGCGTGGTCTTTTCCTCCACAGTGAATGCCGATATTGGAAAGGGAGGATTTGGTGAGGCTCTTGGAAAAATACATGGCCAGTTGCCTTGCTTGAACCACTTCACGCTTACGTGTTTTGGATTTCAGCAGGTCGAGGGGAAGATCAAAATAATCACAAACCACTTTCTGGATGTAGTCGATGGATATTTCGTGGGAGGTGTTCTTCACGAATTTATCGATCATCTGTTTGGCCAGTTCGAGGGTGATGGCCTTTTTGTTCAGCGAAGACTGGGCGATGATGGAGATCAGGGCGCCTTCGAGTTCGCGGATGTTGCTGGTAATGCTGTATGCGATGTACTCCACGATTTCATTCGGCAGCTCTATACCGTCGATGTACATCTTCTTTTTCAGGATGGCAATTCTCGTTTCGAGATCGGGTGCCTGAAGGTCGGCCGAGAGGCCCCATTTGAAACGGGACAGCAGACGTTGTTCCATACCCTGCAAATCAACAGGTGATTTATCGGAGGTGAGGATGATCTGTTTATTGTTCTGGTGCAGGTGATTGAAGATATGGAAAAAAACATCCTGTGTTTTTTCCTTGCCTGCGAAAAATTGTATGTCGTCAATGATCAGCACATCGATCATCTGGTAAAAATGCACGAAGTCGTTTTGAGTATTGTTTTTTACCGAGTCGATAAACTGCTGAATGAATTTTTCAGACGGGACGAACAGTACGGTTTTGTTCGGTGTGTTGTTTTTGATTTCAATGCCGATGGCCTGGGCCAGGTGTGTTTTGCCCATTCCCACGGCACCATAAATCAGCAAAGGATTGAAGGAGGTGCCTCCGGGTTTCTTGGCAACGGCAAAACCAGCTGAACGGGCAAGCCTGTTGCAGTCCCCTTCCACGAAATTCTCAATGGAATAATTCGGGTTGAGCTGGGAGTCTACGTCAACTTTCTTTAATCCTGGAATGATAAAGGGATTGCGGATACCCTGGTTAATGGTGATGGGAACCGTAACAGAAGGGTTACGGCTGACGCTGGTATTCCTGGTCGGAAATTTTACCGTATAAGGTTTTGAATTATTGAACGCATTCTCCATCACGATGCTGTATTCCAGACTGCCGTCCTTGCCCAGTTCATGTTTGATCGTCTTGCGGAGCAGATCAATATAGTGTTCTTCCAGCCATTCGTAAACAAACTGGCTGGGAACTTCAATGGTTAATACTTTGTTGTCAATTTTTACGGCTTTAATCGGTTCGAACCAGGTTTTATAATTCTGAGGAGATACATTGTCCCGGATTAGCTTCAGGCAATTTTCCCATACATTTTCAAAAGTCTTCTCCATTTTATTTTTAAGCGGCAGATAAAAAATTTTTTAATTCTTCAAAGATTGAACTTTGTTAATCAATACGCAAATATTCACAGAAAAAAAATAAAAAAATATTTTTTTTTAGCTTGGTTTATTCAAAACTTTTACTGTATTACCATCAGCAAAAATTTTCCCCGATTTTTTTTCTATGAAGAAATCAACCCGTCCCAGTTTAATGCCTGCCCATCCCACCTGCGCCACCAGCACAGGTTTGTTTTCGCGGTTGTAATACCGGTACGGCTGATCAATGAAGGTATGGGTATGCCCTCCGATGATCAGATCAATATGCATGGATTTTTTAGCCAGCACCTCATCGGAAACTTTTTCATCCTGGTATTTGAATCCGAGGTGTGACAGGCAAATCACCAGGTCGCATTTTTTTTCTTTTTTTAAGAGATGACTGATTTCGGCAGCCTTCTGAAGCGGGTCCAGGTACCGGGTTTCCAGGTACATCCGTGGATCCACCAGGCCCTTCAGTTCAATGCCCAGCCCGAATACACCAATGCGTAAATCTTCCTTTTCAAAGATTTTCCAGGGCAGGGTTTTATCCTGCATGGACGTTCCGGTGAAATCATAGTTGGCGCACAGGAGTGGAAAGCTGGCATGAACGAGTTGTCTGCTCAGTCCATCCACGCCATTGTCGAAATCATGGTTGCCAATGGCTGATGCATCATATCCCATGCGGCTCATGAGTTTCATTTCCAGTTCACCGCCATAGAGGTTGAAGTAGGGCGTTCCCTGGAAGATGTCACCGGCATCCAGCAGCAGTATATTTTTTTCTTCGTTACGTATCCGGCTGATGATGGCAGCCCGTTGCGCCACACCACCCAAACCGGGATACCTGGGGTCGTTGGCTGCAAAAGGTTCAATATGGCTGTGCACATCATTGGTATGCAGCACGACCAGTTTCACCATTTCTTTTTTCGAGAAGGCATCAATGGGCCAACCCGACAAACTGATGAATGCAGTCCCGGTTACAGCCTTCCTGATGAATTCCCTTCTACTGGTCATAACTGATTCGCTGATCGGTGAACACCCGGATACTTTCCTTTTGCTGATTTTTTTCTTCCAGGTACTGTATGATGGCATCGCGGAGTTTGAGGCCTGTCGTCTCCCTTTTTCCTGCTGCGACCAGGAAAGACAGGTTATCACCACCGTTTGCCAGGTAGTCTGATGTAACTACCTTGTAAGTTTTGCCGGTATCCAGGGTGGCCGTCCCGATCCTGATTTGCATGGCCTGCTGTGCGCCTATCTTAAACCGTATCCCGGCAACGGGCATGCCTCCTTTGGCTGCCATAAAATCGGCCAGCTGTTTCACAACAGCGCCTTCCAAAGTTAAAATAATTAATTCATTTTCGAAAGGCATTAATTCAAAAATTTTTCTTTTGGTTAAATTCCCTTTCGGCAGGGGGGCGCGAAGGCCTCCATTGTTGACGAAACAAAAATCAACGGGGTGCCCATCGGCCGGATGGTATTGCCTGTTGACCCTTTCCAGGCATAGGTCGGCAACAAAATTTCCCAGCAATCCTTCGGGCTGTCCCTTCTCGAGAACCTGTTCCGAAACGGCCAGCACCAGATCCATCTGGCTGTCCAGCACGGTTTTATAGGGAAGCAGGGACATGAAAATACCCGTATCGGCCGCTGTAAAACCTTCCGTACCCAATGGGTAATTCCGGGATTCGGTATGATCAATTCTCGAAGTCGGGTGACAGGCCGCCAGGAAAAAGCATAAAGGGATTAGGATGCTCAAACGGCAGTACATCTTGAAACAGTTGCAGGATTAGGGGTCTACAATGATAATCATAAACTGTCTATATTTACAGGCTTGGATAAAAATAATTTGGATCAGGAAATCAATGCATTAAAAGATCAGTATAAACATGTATAAAACCGAAATACAAATCCGGGTGCGGTATGCCGAAACAGACCGGATGGGCTATGTTTATTACGGAAACTACGCCACGTATTTTGAAGTGGCGCGCGTGGAATCCCTGCGCCAGCTTGGCTTTACCTATAAGGACATGGAGGATAAGGGCATCGTGCTGCCGGTTCTCGATTTCAGCATACGCTACCTTAAACCGGCTTATTACGATGATCAGCTGACGATTTATACAAGTATCATCAAACCACCGGCGGCCCGTCTTTTTTTTGAGTATGAAACGTTTAACGAAAAGAACGAATTGCTCAACAAGGCTTCCACCACACTCGTCTTTATCAGCAAGGAAACCATGAAACCATGCATGGCACCGGATTACATGGTCAACAGCCTGGCGAAATATTTTCCGGCAGCATCCTGATAACCGGGAAATATTACTGGACAAAAACCGTCCGAAAATCAGGTCTGAGTTCGTTCCCCGAAAATGGCCGAACCAATCCTTACCATTGTACTGCCTTCCTCCAGGGCGATCCGGTAATCGGTGGTCATGCCCATGCTCAGGATTTTAAAATCCGGGTACGGTTGCTGTAACGCCTTAAATAAGGTACCAAGCGAATGAAATTCCCTGCGCACCTGTTCCTCGTTTTCTGTGTTGGTGGCCATGCCCATGAGTCCGCAAAGCTTTATATTTTTCATTGCGCGAACGTCCTCCGATGCAAGCAAAAGTTCAACCCCGGATGCGTCAAAACCAAATTTACTTTCCTCTTCTGCAATATGTACCTGCAATAAGCAGGGTATGATGCGGTTGTGGAGCAAAGCCTGTTTGTTGATCTCCTTCAGCAGGTTCAGGCTGTCCACACCGTGAATTAAAAAAACAAAAGGTGCGATGAATTTTACCTTGTTACGCTGCAGATGACCGATGAAGTGCCAGTGTATGTCAGCAGGTAATTGCTTCTGTTTTTCAATAAGTTCCTGTACGTAATTTTCACCGAAATCCCGCTGTCCGGATTGATAGGCCTGCTCAATTTCCGTAACCGGTCTGGTCTTGGAAACCGCAACCAGGACGGCCTTCCGGGATGCGGTTTGAACCTTCAGTAGTTGCAGTTGAATGGTGTTGAGCGGCACGATGCAAAAATAGGATTCGTTTGCTTTCGTACCGGCGAATCCCGACGAAATTATTTTTATAGTTTAGTGCTGGAAAAACTTAAGCGGGTATGTTTCGTTTTACTTTCGGTTGTACCTTGCATCACTTTGAATCAACCACTTTTATATGGTCGAAAAAGTCATTGAAACACGCAACCTTTGCAAGGCATACGGACCATTTACGGCGGTGGATCAGTTGAATATGAGTGTTTTTCCGGGTGATGTTTACGGATTCCTGGGTCCGAACGGAGCCGGCAAAAGCACCACCATCCGTATGCTGGTAGGCCTGGTTAAACCCGGATCGGGAGACATCAACCTGTTTGGTAAGCCGCTAGCCTTCAACCGCAAAAGCATACTGGCCAATACCGGGGCCATCGTGGAAAAACCCGATTTCTATAAATTCCTGCCGGCGCGGAAGAATATCGGAATTTTTGCTTCCTTATCCGGGAAAGCGGTTCCTGCCCGGCGGATTGATGAAGTGCTGGAACTGGTCGGGTTAAAAGGCCGTGAACAGGATCCGGTTAAAACCTATTCCCATGGCATGAAACAGAGGCTCGGACTGGCCCAGGCCCTCGTGCATGACCCGGAGCTGATCATCCTGGACGAACCCACCACGGGACTTGACCCCCAGGGAATCATCGACATCCGCAACCTGATCAGTCACTTGAGCAGGGATCTGAAAAAAACGGTGTTTCTTTCCTCTCATATATTATCAGAAATCGAAATCATCGCCACCCGGATGATTATCATTAATAAAGGTAAGACGGTTGCCGAGGGTAAGGTGAATGAACTGCTGCACGCCTCTGAACTGGTGGTCACCATCACCGTGGAGGATTTGGCTCCTGCATTGGCCGTCATCCGGAATTCCGCCTGGAATGAAAAACTCCGTGAATCATTCCTCAACCAGCTTGTCCTGAATCTTGCTCCCGGTGAAATATCCGGATTGAACCACTGGCTCTGTGAGCAGGGGGTAGCCGTCACCGGTATTGATTCAAGGAAAAAACTGGAAGATTATTTTCTCAACCTCACCAGCGCCAACTAAATGACTGCAGCTATCCGCACCGAACTGCTAAAGATTGTCTCCAGGCCAAGAAGTTATATCGGTTTCATCGCCATCACGGTTATCGTTGCCATCATTCACCTGGCCATGTACCTGGATGGCGAAGCTTACCTTGGATTTATCACGCAGGGATTTGAACAATCCTTTTTAATGGAAGGAAAAATCCTGAACGGCAACCTGGTTTGTTTCATCATCCTCCAAACACTGATTTTACAGATTCCCCTGCTCGTTGCTCTGGTTACCGGGGATCTGGTTTCCGGGGAAGCGGCGTCCGGAACCA
>CAYWHE010000231.1:0-6155 GCA_964458125.1 uncultured Flavobacteriaceae bacterium
GACCTCATTAATCCGTCTGCAAATGGCCAGATTACAGGTAACGAGGAGAAAGGTGAAAATGGTGAAGACAAGAGTTAAAATGTGGTTGAATAATTTAAATTATAGCTTTAATTAATTTGATATAATTTATTTAAAATGAGAAAGATATTATCAACAATTTTATTCATTAGTGTAATAAGTTTATCTTTTGGACAAAAGACCAAGGTCCAAACTGCCTGGAATTATCTGAAATATGATGAACTGGATAAGGCCAGGGAAGCTATTGATGAAGCATCCAAAAACGAAAGCAGTATGAATATGGATAAGACCTGGTATTACCGGGGCCTGATCTATCAGAATCTGTATAAGCACGCAAAATATGGAAACCTGGTCAGTAATCCTTTGCAGGAGGCGTTGATTTCCTTTGATAAATCACTGGAACTTGATCCCAAATCCGATAACCTGGAGGATATACAGAAGAGAAAAGGCATATTGGCTGCACAACTTGGAGAACAGGGAGCGGATCAGTATAAAGGTGGTAAATATGCTGAAGCATTAAATTCCTTTGAAACAATTTTAAAGATAAATCCAGCGGACAGTACGGTTGTTTTTAATTGCGCTATTGCTGCCGATAAGGCAAAATATCTGGAAAAGGCCAAAATGTATTATCAGAAACTGATAGATTATAAATATAATGATGTTAAAATTTATAATCTGCTTGCTGCCATATACAGGTCCGAAAAAAATGACAATAAGGCTGTTGAAGTAATACAAAAAGGCCGTCAGGCTTTTCCGGAGGATAACAACCTGCTGATTGAGGAACTGAATTTTTTCCTGGCCAGCGGCAAGAGCGCTGAAGCCATGGCCAGTCTGGATAAAGCCATACAGGCTGATGCGAATAATCCCAGTTTATTCCTGGCCCAGGGCAATTTATTAGATAAAGCCGGGCAGCAGGAAAAAGCCGCTGATGCTTATAAAAAGGCCATAGCCATTAAGCCCGATTTCTTTGACGCTTATTACAACCTGGGGGCTATGTATTTTAACCAGGGTGCCGAACTTGCCAATAAAGCCAATGATATTCCTCCCAAGGAGATTGCTAAATACGATGCGGCCAAAAAGGTTTTTGAAACGAAATTCAAGGAAGCTTTGCCTTTTTTAGAGAAAGCCTGGGAACTGAGTCCGAAGGATAACAGCACCATGGTTTCCTTAAAACAGATTTACCTGAGGCTGGGGGATACCGAAAAGTTAACAAAGGTATCCAAGGCCCTGGACGCTAAATAATAAATTACTGAAAGGGAGATCATTAATCTCCCTTTACCTTACTTTTTTCTATTTAACATAATATTAATTATAAGACTGATAATTTCCATTACCCATGGTTGCCGGCCTTTGTGCTGATCCTGATAATTTACTGCGGGATGTTAAAATAGCTTTGGAGAATTTAAAGTTTGCACGATACCGAATGATGTTCAATAATGACATAAGGCTGAAAAAAACCAATTATTAATCAGATCGTTTCAGCTTGAAATTATTTCGACAAGTTTAAATTGAACAGGAAATTTGCCAGGCAAGTCAAAATACCGGTTCGGAATTGGAGCCGGAATAAATACGATAGTCCGGTTTTAGGCTTCCTGCAAAGTTTCAAATTCACTGCTTTTTACCAGTACCAGCATTTCATCCTGGAGAAACTGGTAGCCAAAATCGTAACAAAACCGGAAAACGGTTCCGTCACGGGTGGTCAGGAGACTGGTGGTAAATTCAAAATTAAATCCTTTTTCATAAAGTTTCTGCCGGCTTATCCTGGCGGATTGACCAGGCAGGAGTTCTTCCAGGATTTTCCTGTTTTTCCTTAAAATGCAGTTGACGCTGCGCATGATGCTGTTGGCCTCCTGGGTACAACGGTTATTGTAGGTGTTCCGGCACTGGTCGCCACAAAATTTTTTGTCCGATCGCCCGCGGATGGTTTCACCACATTCCCTGCAGGACTTTTGATTTAACTTATTCATATGTTTCATTATAAAAAATTTCAAATCAACTCAAAGTCCTATCCGTTTTCAAACGTTTATATCCGGATATAAACAGTTAAAAACCGAATAAGAAAAAGCCGTCAATCTACATTTGCTCCGTCAAATAAAAAATGAAGCGCGCTTTATTGACAGAGACAAAAATAAAAATTATCATTTAAAAAACAAAAAAAAGAAAAACATGAATGCATTACGAAACAAAGTGCTGCTGATCGGCAATTTAGGACAAGATCCGGATGTGAAAAGCATTGACAAGGGAAAAAAACTGGCCCGTATTTCCATTGCGACCAATGAAACTTACAAAAATGCCAAAGGTGAAAAGGTCACCGATACCCAATGGCATAACGTGGTAGCCTGGGGAAAAACAGCTGAGATCATGGAAAAATACCTCAAAAAGGGATCTGAAGTGGCTGTTGAAGGCAAACTGATCAACCGGAATTATACCGATAAGGATGGCGTAAAAAAGTACATCACGGAAGTTCAGGTAAATGATCTGTTGATGCTTGGCTCCCCGAGGAATAATTAAGGAAGTCCTGGCACCTGCCCGAAAGCCCCGGATATTTTACCGGGGCTTTTTTTATTTTCGATATTCACCGGATACGGCGGCTGGCTGAACCACCCTGATCAGCAAACTAAGGACCCAGCGAACGGTAGACCAGGTCGGAAACCCCGCTTAATACATCAGGAAGCAGCAGGTGGTTCACACCCTTGGTCATCACACCCAACAGGTAAGGATTATTGTTTATGAAAAAGATGCCGAATTCATGCAATTGTTGTTCCCCATTGACATTCCTCTCGCCAAATTTATGGGCGACCGCCAGCTCCGGATTGATATCCTTAACAAGGCCCTTTTTAAAATCGCTTTTGGTGAGCAATTCCATGGCATACTGGGAATATTCCTTGGACAGATAGCTTGCGCTGTATAAAACCCGCAAGAACCTGGAACAACTGGCCACATCAATCTGGTAATCATTCTGCATTTTGCCGGGAATGGGCAATTGAAAATCGCTGAACATCTTGGTCATGACTGAAAAATCAAGATTTTGATTTAACAAGGCAGTGGCATCGTTATTGGAATTGACAATCATATAATACAACAGTTCTTTAACCGTATAATAAACTCCTTCCTGCATTGGCCTGGCCGTAAGCGTTTGTTCCGGTATACCGCCAAAATGCTTGCTGAAAAAAATCTTTTTATCCAGGAAAGTGCGGTCCGCTTCAACCTGCTTCAGGATGGTGATCATGGTCGGTATTTTCATCAGGCTGCCAGGGCTGAAAAGTTCGTCTTTATTGATGGACATCCAGCTCTCATTATTTAGTTCCCGGATATAGACCGCTGCAGAAGAAATGACCCCTTCCTGTTTTTTTCTTTCGATATAGGAATTTACTTCATTTTTTAAACTTTTTAACTGGTCGGACTCCACATTTATATCAAAAAAAACCAACGGCTTTATCAGTTGGTAATCATTCTCCCGTATGGTTTGTAGCGACTGGCAGGCCTGGGTATCAGGCATGATCTCCCTGTCTGCTGAAACAGGTTCATGCCTTCCCCGTTGGAAAAACAGAAACAAGACGCCGGCAAAAAATCCGAGTAACAGCAGCAAAAAGTAAATGGGAGCTCTTTTTTGAAGAAAATATTTCCAGCTTTTTTGATTTTTTTTCATATCAGGCGTAATTCAAAAAACTCAAACCGTATCCGGGCAGATAATCGCTGAATTTATTAAAAGTCAAATGTGCGAATTTATAAGCAGATGAACAAAATTTATAGGTGAATTTATTGATATTATAGGTAGAGTCCAAAATGGGCTTTTTCCTCTGACTCTTCATTTCATCTTAAGAAAACTCCTATTTACCTGATGCTGTCATAGGCTTCCAGGAGTTTGGCAACAAAGGAATCCCAGGAAAATTTATCCTTTTCAATTGCAGCCCGTTTTGAAAACTGATTTTCCCTGTGGTGGGTATAAAAATCAACAATGCAATCCGCGATGGAGGTTGGATCAACTTCGCTTACATACCCTGCAAGACCGTCAGCCACTATTTCCGGCAGGCCCCCAACTTTAGTCACCAGCATCGGGCGCTCAAAATGATAAGCAATTTGGGTAATGCCGCTCTGGGTGGCTTCCCTGTAGGGCTGAACCACCATATCGGCGGCGGAGAAATAATATTTTACCTCTTCCCTGGGAATGAATGAAGTACGGTAAATGATGGAGGCTTCCAGTTGATGACGTTGGGCAATTTTACGGTACTCCTCCTCCCCCTCATAAAATTCACCGGCAATGATCAGTTTTATACGCTCATTTTTTAACCGCTGATCAGCCAGGGCTTCCAGCAGCAAATCAAGGCCCTTGTATTTACGGATGAATCCGAAAAAAAGGAGGATCCTGTCCTGACCCGGAATGCCTAAATGTTTCCGGGCTTCCGACTTATCCACCTTTTCTCCAAAAATATCGTATACGGGATGGGGTGAAAAAAACTTATGGCTATTTCGTGTAAATCCGGAAATATCCGCCAGTACCGCTTTCGACATGGCTAAGAAAGCATCACAGGATTTAACAAAATAGGTGGTTAAAAATTGATCCCCGGGTCTTTTTTCATGCGGTATGATATTATCCGTAAGGGCGATCACCCTGCATTTTTTACGGCACAACCGGGCGATGGTTCCCAGGCAAGGAGCCATGAACGGCAGCCAATACCGGATCACAATAAAGTCAGGCTTTTCGGAGCGGATAAACCTGGCCGTTCTGAACCAGGACAGCGGATTGACTGAATTTATCATCGGGTAAATCCGAATATCCGTAGGACCCTTTCCGGATTCCAGCTGGGATTTTCCGGGAAAGAGAAAGGATGGATATTGAAGGGTAAAGGAAACCAGGGAGCATTCCACCGAATTTTTATTCAGGGAACGGCAAAGCGCCTCATTAAAATTTGCAATTCCTCCCCTTAATGGAAATGCCGGTCCGATCAGCAAGCATTTCATTCCCGCTCAGGAATCAAGATTTACCTTTTTCTCTATAAGATATTGATTCCGGGCCGGAGAAAGCCTGGACAACATCTCACCCAGGAAACCGGCCAGGAACAACTGTGACCCTATGATCATGCAGGTCAGGGAAATATAAAAGGATGGCCTGTTGGTCAGCAGCCGGGCAGGAATGTTATTCATGGAAAGATAAAGTTTACTGGCGCCCAGCCACAAGGCAGCGCCAAAACCGATAATAAACATCAGGGTTCCCAGGAAGCCAAACAGGTGCATGGGGCGTTTTCCAAAACGGGAAACAAAAGAGATGGATAACAGATCCAGGAATCCATTAATGAAACGTTCCAGTCCGAATTTGGTAACACCATATTTCCTGGCCTGGTGTTCCACAGGCTTCTCTGTTATTTTAACGAAACCGTGCCATTTGGCTATGACCGGAATATACCGGTGCATTTCACCGTAAACTTCAATATTTTTAACGACTTCCTTCTTGTAGGCCTTCAATCCGCAATTGAAATCATGCAGGTTCCTGATGCCTGACATTTTCCTGGTGGCCCAGTTAAAAAGACGTGTGGGAATGGTCTTTGACAAGGGATCATGTCTTTTCCTTTTCCAGCCGGAAACCAGGTCAAATCCTTCCTCCCTGATCATTTTATATAACCCGGGTATCTCATCCGGGCTATCCTGCAAATCAGCATCCATGGTGATCACCACTTCACCTGAAGCCGCTTCAAAACCTTTTTGGAGGGCGGCTGACTTTCCATAATTCCGCCTGAACTTAATACCTTTTATATTCGGATTTTCTCCCGACAATTTTTCAATCACCGTCCAGGATTCATCCTTACTTCCGTCATCGATCAGGATAATTTCATAGGAAAAACCATTCTGGTTCAGCACCTTCACGATCCAGCCGGTCAGTTCGCGGAGGGATTCATCTTCATTAAAAAGCGGGATCACCAGGGATATGTCCATGCGTTTTTTATAATTCCGTTTTGGGATCTGGATTTTGTTTCCTGTAAAATCCCGCAGTAATCAGGGAAACCAGTATACCACCAAGCGCTTTGGAGAAAAAATCACCTGATGCAATAGTAAACAATGTTGTTTTATCGAGGTTCTCGATGGACTTCTCGTATAAATTTTCACCAATTATACTCTTTGTGTTTTCAAGTCCTTCCAGC
>CAYWHE010000232.1:0-6074 GCA_964458125.1 uncultured Flavobacteriaceae bacterium
AACTACACCGCCATGGAGTGATCGCTCCGCCAAGGGGTGAACTACACCGCCATGGAGTGATCGCTCCGCCAAGGGGTGAACTACACCGCCATGGAGTGATCGCTCCGCCAAGGGGTGAACTACACCGCCATGGCGGAGAGTTCACCCCAGGGGTTTATATCTCTATGACAGTAAAGCAGAGCCTGGTTAAAAAAACATTCTTCCGAAAATTGCATTCAGGTTAAATCTGAATGACAACCGGAAGGCGTGTTTGAAGAAAACACAAGGTTCATATCCTTTTATTTCCGGATCAGCAATTTTTTACAACTGGTCCCCGTTGATTTTTCCACCCTGATCATGTAACAACCGTTACCGAGCCGGTCTGCTGACAACTGAACCTCGTTACAGGCCGATGCCATGCTTTTAACCTGAACCACCTTGCCCAGCGGATCGGTGATGGTAATGACATCACCCGGCAGGAAGCCCCGTTCATGCTGAAGCCGGATCATTCCCGCTGAAGGGTTGGGAGACAGGATGAAATCCTCTGCGGTTTCCTTTTCATCCAGTCCTGCACCGGTTGAATTACACTGTATGATCACGCCGGCCTGCGTATTGGTCCTGATGGCTGTCACGGTATTCTCCACGCCTCCGTTTGAAAAACTCCCGTCAGCGCTGTCGGATGGCGTAAACAGGGATGAAAACAACTGGGCATTGGCCTGGTTGCATCCGGATCCGCCGGCATCATTGGTTTTGACGAGGTAGACGTCATTCAGCTGAGCCCCGAAACCACCCGTCAGGCCGGCCATGGCGTATCCACCATCCGCGCAACGCGTTGCGGCATAGGATAAGCTGATATTTAATGTTGGTCCAAAAGTCTTGGCCCAGTTCACAACCCCGTCCGTATCTGCACGAAGCAGAAAATTATGATCGATATAACCGGAAGGTGAATTAACCTTGGCCTGCCCGGTAATGAACAAGCCCTCCGTGGGCTTCCAGTAAATGCTCCGGGCCCTTTCGGATTCCGCCGTACCGTATGTGTTAAGCCATAAAAAATTTCCGCCGTCATCCACCCTCAGTATACAGGCATCTTCCTGCCCCGTCCCGAAACTGGACGTATAGCCCGATACCAGGTACCCGCCGGTGGATGCCCGGGTTACGGAAAAAGCCTGCTCCGAATTGCTGCCCCCGTAGCTGTGAACCCATTGCTTGCTTCCGTTTGCATTCAGTTTCGACAACAGGATGTCAAACAACCGGAGCGTGGATACATAGGTATATCCGGCCACTATGCAACCTCCGTCATCGGTGGCTTCAATGGCAAATAACTGCTGGTCGGAATTCTGGGAGATGGCCTTGGACCAGAGCAGGGTTCCGTTTTTATCGGTTCTTACGACATACCCCGACTGATTCGCAGCTGTTCCGAAAGATGCCGTGGTGCCGGCAATGGCAAACCCGGAATCCGGCATGACCGTTAATGCATGGGCCTCATCATTGGCAGGTCCTCCGTAGGTTTTGGACCAGAGCATAGTTCCCGAGCTGTTAATTTTTACCAGTAAAAAATCATTGGTTAACGTATCTGCGCTTAACCCAAAAGTGGTGCCGGCAAGAATAAATCCACCGGAAGGATCCTTTTTGATGGCCGCTCCAAACTCAAGTCCCGGTGAACCATAGGCCTTGCTCCATTGGACCATGCCCGTATTATCCGTTTTCACCACCCAGATATCGGACTGCCCTGCTCCGAAACTTTCCGTGGTGCCGCAAAGCATAAATCCACCGTCTCCGGTTTGAAGAATATCCTGGGCATCATCGTACGCCGCGCCGCCATACAGATGCTGAAATTTAATTTGCGCGTGGACCAACAGGCCGCTAAAAAACAGGAATGCAATCAGGATTGATTTTTTCATCGTATACGTGTTATTTCCGGCTCACAGGGAGACCGGATGAAGGAACAGCGAAATTAAAACTTAAATCCGTCAATAAAAAACGTTCAGCCCTTCCGGAAAAACTTTTCATTCATATTGATGAAATAGAGTTTCTTCCTGGCCCTGGTTACGGCCGTATACAGCCACCTGAGGTATCCGGTGGTAAACATTTCTTCGGTCATGTAGCCGCTGTCCACAAACACTTCATTCCATTGTCCACCCTGGGCCTTGTGACAGGTTACCGCATAGCTGAACTTCACCTGAAGAGCATTCAGCCAGGGATCCTGGAACACTTTGCGGTAAACGATCTTACCTGTT
Source organism: uncultured Flavobacteriaceae bacterium (assembly GCA_964458125.1). GTDB lineage: Bacteria > Bacteroidota > Bacteroidia > AKYH767-A > OLB10 > CAYWHE01. The sequence goes on from CAYWHE010000232.1 coordinate 2,217, forward strand.
TTTTTTGATGCATACGTCTGCGCGACAGAATGAAAAAGGGTTTTGGAATCATCCCTGGATAAGGCCGGGGATTCAGCGTACAGGGTGTTCAGCAACAACAGGGCCTCCGTTTCAGGCTCCTCCTCATAATCGGCCAGCGTCAGCAGAACCCTGGCGAACCGGAAACCGAAACGTTCCTCGATTTTATATACGCGTTTAATTCGTATAACATCACCGTTAGCTATAAACCCGGCTTTGGATTCCCCGGTCAGCCAGAAATAGTTATTCTTCACCACCATCATGCTGTCCCCGCTGCTGATCTCATCCTCCTGGCCGAGTATGTTCATGCGTATATGCTGGTTGTACTTGTTGGCCTGTTTGTTTGAACGGCAAACCACCAGGGCCTCATCATCGTAACGGCTGCCAAAATGATCCTGCATGCGTTCGCTGATGTTCTGGCCATACAAGGCCTCCACATCGTCAAATCCGGCTGTTTTTAAAACCGGAAGACTTTCCTTACGGCCGACCAGTATGCGAAGTGAAGTGGCATTCATCAGGATTCCCGACTCCCGCACCTGGCGCACCACTTCTTTCATTTCATGCATATAAACCCGGGTATGATAACACGACTGAATGTATGCCGCATCCAGTGAATGGCTTTCCGTTTCGCTGACCGGGGGAAGCTGGGCCGTATCGCCCGACAATATCAGCATGCAACCGGGCTTGCTGAACACAAAAGCAAACAGGTCATCCAGCAGACTGCGGCTGCCAAAAAGATCGGAGCGGTCGTTGCCGGACGGAATCATCGAAGCTTCATCCACGAGGTAAACGGTATTGGACATGGCGGCCTTGTCGTTTAGCCGCACCTGCAGTTCACCTGACTTACCGGATTGCAGGGCATAAATCTTTTTGTGAATCGTAAGCGCTTCCAATCCCGTATAACTCCGCAACACCTTGGCCGCACGGCCGGTGGGAGCCAGCATGACCACCTGGTAACGAAGGCCTGGCAAGGTCTTGCTCAGTGCCTGTATGAACGTTGTTTTCCCGGTACCGGCAAATCCCTTCAGGAGGAAAGTTTTGGTTGACGCCGGATCCTTAAAAAAATCATTGAACAACTGAGCGGCCCTTCGCTGGTCACCGGTGGGTTCATGACCGATGTGCCCGAGAAGCGTATCACTGAAAGCGGGTTTGCTTCCTCCGGTCCGGCTCATGGCATCCTTGTTCAGCGTCTCCATCAGCTGACACGGCTCCAGTTGGCCGCAAATTCAACGTCCTTTTCCAGTTGTTTCTGAATGCAATGGTTTTCCGGCATGGCCAGTTCGGGATCCTGCCTGATGATCTGCAGCGCTGCCGCACGTGCCGCCTCCAGGATGGGCGTATCCCGGGCCAGGTCTGCAATACGTAAATCCAGCAATCCGCTCTGGCGGGTGCCCGTAATATCACCGGGGCCGCGAAGCCTTAAATCCGTTTCCGCGATTTCAAATCCGTCATTGGTGCGGACCATGGTTTCCATCCGGGTCCTGCTGTCGGCGCCAAGCTGGTAATCGGTGACGAGAATGCAGTAACTCTGATCGGCACCCCGGCCTACCCTGCCCCGGAGCTGGTGAAGCTGGGAAAGTCCGAAACGCTGCGCACTTTCAATGACCATCACGGAAGCATTGGGTACGTTCACGCCGACTTCAATAACCGTAGTGGCCACGAGGATATTTGTTTTTCCTTCCGCAAACTGTTTCATCTCATAGTCTTTATCGGCCGGTTTCATCCGGCCATGTACAATGCTTACCCGGTAACCGGGCAAAGGGAAGTCCCGGCTGATGCTTTCAAATCCCTCCATGAGGTTGTTCAGGTCCATTTTCTCCGACTCTTCAATTAAAGGATATACCACGTAAACCTGCCGGCCCAGCCTGATCTGTTCCTTCAGAAATCCGATGATCCAGAGCCTGTTGCTTTCGTATTTATGCATGGTTACGATGGGTTTGCGTCCAGGAGGCATCTCATCAATAACCGATATATCCAGGTCCCCATACAGGGTCATGGCCAGGGTACGTGGAATTGGCGTGGCTGTCATCACGAGCACATGCGGCAGCTTTTCCTGTCGTTTCCAGAGCCTGGCCCGCTGCTCCACGCCAAAGCGGTGCTGCTCATCGATCACCACCAGTCCGAGGTCGTGAAACTGAACGGCCTCTTCAATAAGGGCATGCGTGCCGATCAGGATGGGTATTTTATTTTCCGCCAGGTCGCGAAGCAGTACTTTCCGTTGGGCCGTTTTGGTGGATCCCGTGAGCAGTGCGGCCATCAGGCCGGTGTTTTCCAGCATGGAAGTGATGGTCTGAAAATGCTGGGCGGCAAGGATTTCCGTCGGAGCCATCAGGCAGGCCTGATAACCGTTGTCCATGGCAATGAGCATGCTCAGCAGCGCCACCAGTGTTTTTCCGCTTCCCACGTCTCCCTGCAGCAACCGGTTCATTTGCTTCCCGGTATTCATGTCCTGGCGGATCTCCCGCATCACCCTTTTTTGCGCACCGGTCAACGGAAACGGGAGACGGTGATGAAAGAAATCATTAAAATGACTGCCCACTACGGAAAACTTTTTGCCTTCATACTTTTCCAGGCGAATGGCTTTTTGCTTCAGGAGCTTGAACTGAATGTAAAAGAGTTCCTCGAACTTCAGCCTGAACCGGGCCTTCTGCAGCATTTCGGCATCTGTGGGCAAATGAATCTGGAAGGTGGCCTCACGCAAAGAAATCAGGCGCAGGTCGTGCAGGATTGACGGCGGAAGGGTTTCATCCATAAACGCCGGCAACTGCCCGCATACGGTTTTCAGCATTTTAAACAGGGCCTTACTGTCAATACCTTTCGTCCTGGCCTTTTCCGATCCGCTGTATATTCCCTGGAAGCCCAGGGTCCTGTTTTCCACTTCCGGGGTGATGATTTCCATTTCCGGGTGAACGATATTGAGTTTACCGTTGAAGACGGAAGGTTTTCCAAAAACGATATAGGGAACACCGGCTTTCACGCTGTCGCGGATCCATTGAAGTCCCTTAAACCAGACCAGTTCAACACTTCCCGTTTCATCCCTGAAATTCGCCACCAGTCTTCTTCCCCTTTTTTCTCCGGCTTCCGAAATTTTCGAAATGCTGCCCTTCAGTTGAATATAGGTATTCTCTTCACGGATCTCACTGATTTTATAAAACCTGGAACGGTCGACATAGCGAAATGGATAATGCTGCAACAGGTCGCCAAAGGTGTGAATGTTAAATTCCTTCTTCAGCACTTCAGCGCGCTGAGGCCCGACCCCTTTCAGAAATTCAATGGGCTTGTCGAAAAATCCGGATACAGATGTTGCCATGTTCATTTGCGGCAGGCAAAGGTAGGGAATTGATTTGCTAACCGGATATAAAGTGGCGCCGGAGGCATTCCGCCGGCAGAAACGCTGATGGAACATGGTACGTTTGTTCAGACTGCGGCTGATGGCGGACCGGAATAAAAATTTTTGCACGATACCTCGTCGGTTCATCAGCGAAAGCAACCGGTAAATAGACCCAGGCACCATGCCTGTATCAATCCGGACATACCCGGACAATTAAAAGATTTAAACTGCTGACCGGTCGTTCTATAAAGGTGATCCAGATCACCCGGTTCCGGATTCGTTTTATCCTTTATTTATTTGAATAGCAGGCAATGACCGTACCGCTGCCATTATTTTCTGGTGGCAAAGCTTTTATCCGTCCGTCGGAATACCTAAAAATTCCTTTTCTTTGATTGGTAATATTATCCTGATTGTAACATGAAGCAAACGATTTCCTCCACCCTGTTTTTACTCTTCACCTCCGTTCATACCCTCTTTGGCGGTACCGGAGACACCACCCGTATCCAGGT
>CAYWHE010000233.1:0-6037 GCA_964458125.1 uncultured Flavobacteriaceae bacterium
TTACCTGGTAAGGATATTGTCCGGCGAAAAGGCCTGGAATGTGAAGGTGGTGGTGGAGCGGTGATTTAATGTCTTTGAATTTTAGTTTGTTTAAGGACCACCCCAACCTTCAACAGTTCTTTCCAATCATCAGAAATCCGGCACAGGTTTAAATCATTTCCTTTTCAGAAAGGATACGGAACGCATTACCGAGGTTAGCGATGATGTCGGAGGCCAGAAGACTTTGCTCGGTCTGAACCGAAAGCGCCATGTCACCTGCCAGTCCGTGTAAATATACGCCGCCAAGGGCGGCCTGTTTCGGTGTGAGGCCCTGAGCCAGCAAACCGGTGATGATGCCGGTCAGGACATCGCCCGATCCGGCCGTGGCCATGCCCGGGTTTCCGGTAGGATTGAAATAGCAGGTTCCGTCCGGGCAGGCTATGGAGGTATAATGTCCTTTAAGTAACAGGTAAACGTTGTGTTTTTCTGCAAATTCCAGTTGTATGCGGTTCCGATCAAAATGGTCGGGGGCCTTTCCGACCAGGCGTTCGAATTCGCGGGGATGGGGTGTAAAGATGCTTCCGGGCGGTATCCCTTCCAGCCAGGCAGGATTGGAGGCCAGGAGGTTGATGGCATCGGCATCAATGACCATGGGTTTCCGGTATTCCCGGATCATGTTTTTCAGGGCCTTTCCGGTGGCTTCGCTGGTACCGATACCGCATCCCACACCAATAGCGTCATACTTTTCCGTGGCCATGGCATCCGTAAAACAATCCCAGTCGGAGTCGCCCGAGAACATGGATTCGGGAACGGCAACGGGCATGAGTTTGAATACGCTTTTTGGTATATGCACGGTGAGCAAACCAGCGCCGCTGCGCAGGCAGGCCCTGGCCGCCAGGATGGCCGCTCCGGCCTTGCCCATGCTTCCGCATACCAGCAGGGCGTGTCCGAAGGTTCCTTTATGTGAAAACGAATTCCTGGGTGCGGCAATGATTTTCACGTCTTCTTTTTCCAGCATGAAAAAAGAAGTGTTGCAGCCGGCGATAAATTGCTGATCCAGCCCGATGCCGAGTACCGTAACCCTGCCCGTATACGCATCATTTTCAGGGAAGAAAAACGCGCGTTTCATCAGTTGAAAAGTGAGCGTATGGGTTGCTTTCACGATGGTTTCCCGGTGGCCTGCCGAGGAGCTGTCGGCAAAAAGCCCGGAAGGGATGTCGATGGCAATAACGGGCAGCCCTGATCCGTTGATGATGCCGATAACGGAGGCTGCCAGACCCTCAGGAGGCCGGTTCAGGCCGGTACCGAACAGGGCATCAATGAGCACACTGCCGGATTCGAATTCAGTCACGTCCCCGGGCTGGTAAACATTACGCACCAGGCCCAGGTCGAGCTGCATGAGGCGGGCTTCGTTGATGCGGCAATCGGAGGATGCCGCACCGCCGCCGTGAATGATGTAAGGAATCACCTCATACCCGTCCCTATATAACAGGCGGGCGATGGCCAGGCCGTCACCCCCGTTGTTGCCGTTGCCTGAAAAAACATAAAACCGCTTTCGCCGGTCATAGCGCTGCCTGATCCAGCTAAAACAGGCATTGGCGGCCCTTTCCATCAGGTCGATGGATTTTACCGGCTCCCGTGCAATGGTGTATGCATCGGCCTCACGGATTTGTTCTGCTGTTATTATTTTCACCAATGGTCTTGACGTTAATTGAACCTGGCCGTTTCCAGTCCCCTGGCGGCCATGGCATCTCTCAGCATTTTTCCTTCCCCATGCAAAGTATAAATTTTTTTCGGACTGCAAAAGTCCACCACCCGGAGGATGTCCTCCCAGTCGGCATGATCGCTGATCATCAGTTTCAGGTCATGTTTCAGCTGGAGTTTCTCCCAGCCGGAGGCAAAGGCCAGGATATGCTTCTGGCTCCTGCGGAAGTTCCGGAAATGGTAAGGAGGGGCCAGATAAATCCCGTGCCTGATTTGTTTAAACGCCGCAGCCTGATAGGGTGTCCAGGCTCCCAGGTCCATGCCGAACGATTCGTACAGCCGGTTAAAATGTCCGATATCGGGATGCACCATGACCAGCCGTTCCGGGCACTGTTCGGCCAGCAGGCGGCACAGGCGCTGCGCCTTACCCATGCTGTATGCCGCTACAATGATGTTGCGCCCTTCCATTTCCCTGATCTTTCTGATCTCCCCTGCCGGATCCGGATGCCGCACCGCCGGGTCGGCAAAGGTGGTTTCGGTGATGAGCACATCGGCTTTGCAAAACTGATACGCTTCGGCTGTCGGGTCGGACTGCAGCTTGAAATCTCCCGTATACAGCCAGCGTTCCCGGCCGTCATCCAGCAGTACCTGGGCGCTCCCCAGCATATGACCGGCCGGTAACAGGGTGATTTCCACATCGCGTATACGAAAAGGCTCCCCGAATGGTTGTTCCCGGAAACGGCCCGTGGCTTTGTTCCTGTTCCTCAGCCTCACCAGGGCCGAAGTGGGTTCCGTACACCACATCTGCAGGGAAAAAGGATTGGCATGATCGGCATGGGCATGGGTGATAATGGCCTCCGGAACAGGTCTGGAGGGATCCAGGTAAAAATTTCCCGCCGGACAAAACAGTCCCGACGGAGTATAAATAACCATTCCCTTATACGTCATGGACACCTCCGGCGGCAGCCTTTTGAAGCCTGTCATACACCTTCAGCACCTGGGGAATCAGCAGTTGCTTTTCATCGTTGACGATGATAAAATCACACCGGCCCGCTTTCGTTTCATCATCCGACTGGGCGGCCATAATGGCCCTGACCTCCTCCTCCCCTGCCCGGTCCCGTTTCATCGTTCGCTGCAATCGTAAAGCGACCGGGGCCGTCACCAGGATAACGCTGTCCAGGCCGGCATCAGCACCCGATTCAAATAATATGGCCGCTTCCTCCAGCACAAATGGCACTTCTTTCTGTCCGGAACACCAGTTGACGAATCGTTCCTGCACCAGGGGGTGGATTAGCTTCTGAACCACCTCCCGTTTGTCAGGATCGCGGAACAATTGTTCACGCAACCGTTTCCTGTCGGGAAGGCCCTGTTCTCCGATCACTTCCGGGCCGAACAGCTGTTTCAGTTTTTCTTTGACCCCCGGTTCCGAGTTGGTAATCCGTGCGGCCTCCGTATCGGCAACAAAAACCGGAATTCCCAGCCTGCTGAAAATACAGGCCACCACTGTCTTCCCGCTGCCGATACCACCGGTGAGGCCGACCTTGAGCATTACCGTGCCGATAATATTTTAATAAAACCCGGCTGAATCCGGGCCCGGTAAACGCCGGCCGGAAGATGACACAGTTCCAGGCGGGTATGCCTGCTCTCCTGCTGCCCGTCCTCCTTCATTCGTGCGCAAACACGAAACTCCTCCGTGTTCACCTGGTCTATCATTTTCAGGGGAACCTGGTAGGTGATCCTGACCTTATCGGGCAAAACGAGCAATCCGTCACTTCCCGCATCATTCAATTCAACCCCTACCTCCACGTCCGCTTCGGCCAGCTCCTCCACCGGAATATAGGCCCAAACCTGGGGGGGATTGACTTCTATGCCGGCGACGGCCGGAGGCTTGATGCCCAATGGCAGAATGGCCTTATGATTCAGCTGGGTGACGTGCAGGGGCTGGGTTTCCACGAAACTGATTTTGGCCAGCGCTTCGGCAGAGCCTGCGATTTCTATACTGTCCGGTTTCACGATACAGCCGTAAGGCGCAAAAAACTGCTGCTTGCAGGACACCGTTACATCCGGTTTTACGCGCACCTTCTTTCTGAATTTGGCGGAAAAATCAAAGGTGATATACTCCGGTGTAATATGCTTCACGGTCATTTCAGGCTGTATGCCGGTGACTTCCCGGGTGAGGATGTTTCGGGCAGGGATCATCACCGAATTTCGGGCTGCGCCCAGCGGGGCCGTGAGCAATTCCACATCCACATCGAGGCTCTCCAGCTTCTGCCGGAAAGAATAAGCGATCAGGTCGAAACCCCTGGCCTGCAGTTCCACATCCAGGGTTCGGGGCAATTCACTGGTGATGTTTTTACGGAAAGGCAAATTGCGATAATCCAGCCGGAAGGAAAAGTGACCCGTATACGGCTTGTTCAGGGCGGTAAAAATCCAGCAAACCGCGGCAATCAGCACACAAACCAGGAAAACCGTGATGCGGCTGTTGGAGGTGATACTCCTCGTGATTTTCCTGCTGATTGCCGTCTCCTGATTGTAAGCCTTCATCCGTTCCGGATTGATGTGGCTAAATTAAAAATAATTCCCGGATTGGGGCGGGTGCATGACAGGCCGGCATCCGGGCCATCCCAAAGCAACAACCTGGACTGAACAGCTGTTTGAAAAAAATTCCCGTTATTTATTTGGCCGGTGCGGCAGGCTTTTCCGTCATGTATTGTTTGGTTGCTTCCGCTGAAATGGCTGATTTTTCAATCTTCAGCCTGACATTGGTATCCACCTCGATCATAAAGGTTTTATCGTTCACCTCGGTGATCCGGCCATGCAATCCGCCAATGGTGACTACCTTATCACCCTTCTGAATGCTTTCCTTGAACTGCTTTTCCGTTTTGGCCTTTTTCATCTGCGGCCGGATCATGAAAAAATAAAAAATAATGATGATGAGTCCGATCATCAGAATTTGCTGCAGTCCTCCGCCTGCTGCAGAAGCCTGTAATAAAATGGTGTTTATCATGTAGATTTGGTTTGGGTATTATTTTCCTTCTGAAATTTCTGCGCTGATGGTCAGCACCCTGGTATTGGGAACGGTATTGGCTACCAGCGAAACGGTCTTGCTGACCATGCCCGACTTCCCGTGACTGTCGAACTGCACATCCACCTTTCCTTCACCGCCGGGGGGAACGGGTTCTTTGGAATAGGAAGGAACCGTACAGCCACAGGAAGCCTTGGCCGACAGGATGAACAGGTCGCTTTTTCCGGTATTTTTAAATTTAAAGGTAAAATCCACCACATCGCCCTGTTTGATTTCTCCAAAGTGATGGTTGGTGGTTTCAAACGAAAAAACGGGCAGGTTATCCTGGCTCTCGCCGGCGGCCGTTGCCGGGTTATCAATCAGGTCGGGCGACACCACCGGCTCTCCGGGCTTGGGTTTGCAGGATAAGAACATGCACAGCAGCATCAGCAGAGCGGCATGGTTCAACAGGTATCGCCACCTTGTGGCTGATGGTTGATGATTGGTTTTCATTTGTTCAGGCGAATCAGTTGATTGAAATCTTTGCTTATTCATTCAATAAGCCCCCGGCCGGTTTTTACCACCTTGCCTTCATTACGCAGGTCCCATACGATTTTGTCGAGCACGCCATTGACGAACAGGCTGCTTTTAGGCGTACTGAACTCCTTGGCCAGGTCGATGTATTCATTGATGGAAACCTTAACCGGTATGGAGCTGCAACCGACAATTTCACTGATGGCCATTTTCAGGATAATCACATCAACAATGGCCAGACGGTCTATATCCCAGTTGGTGGATTTTTCCTCAATATATTTTTCGGTAATGAGCTTATTGGAAATGGTATCCCTGAACAGGTTGCGGACAAATTCACGGTCATCCTCCTCATCGCGCATGACCGGGTAAACCTCCAGCATCCGTTCAGGCGAGGTTGCGGCCGACTTGATGTTTTTAATCACCATGCTGTTGACGAAAGCCATGCTTTCGGTATAATACAGATTTTTTTCTTCCAGCAGGTTGACCATGTTTTCATTGCCGCTGATATGGTTTTGATACAACCTGACCGCTAACGCCACATCGCTTTCCCATTGATGACTTCCGTTGAGGTCCATATCCCGGTACTCGGGTGATTTTTTAAGGTTCAGAAAAATTTTATGGACCATGTCGTGATCTGCCTGCCAGGAAATTTTCCTTTTCCTGAGAAGTTCCTGGAGGGGTTTGTTGGAGAGAACGGATTGCAGAAAAAGGTTTTCACCCAGTCCGGCGGAAAGTTTTCGTCCGGAACTACCCGGCAGTTTGGGTTTGGGCTTATCCGCCAGGTACTTTTCTTCTTCACGGACCAGTTCTCCGAGC
>CAYWHE010000234.1:0-5941 GCA_964458125.1 uncultured Flavobacteriaceae bacterium
AGCCTGGGCGGCATTGGCATCAACCTCTGATCCGTCCATTTTTTTAAACATTCCATTTACTCTGGTGCCGTCGGAAAACCTCAATTCAGCACCGCCTTCATAAATGGCATTGTTCGGACATTCAGGCTCACAGGCTCCGCAGTTGATACATTCGTCAGTTATTTTGATAGCCATACAATTGAATTTTTCTGAATTCGGATGCAAACCTACAGGATTTCAGATTAAAACCCAAAGGTTTTCCTTGGATTTTTTGGTTTAAAACCTGTTTGATCCTGCCTTGAATACAAGTTGCATATCTTTCGCCGGTTATGTCAGCATACCCGGCTGCGCCGATCCGCTTCCGTGATTTTTTTTATAAATTCGTGAACTAGTATTCCATCGCGGAATCCTGTCCATGAAATCAACCGATCACTTTTCCTCCCGTGCAGGGGCCTATTCCAGGTTCCGGCCATCCTATCCGCCGGCACTTTTTACCTGGCTGAAAAGCCTCCTGAAGGAATGTGACCAGGCCTGGGACTGCGGCACCGGCAACGGACAGGTGGCCAGGGCCCTTTCGGCTGTTTTTAAACAGGTTCAGGCTACCGACATCAGTGATAACCAGCTTAAGTACGCTTTTCATGCGCCAAACATTACCTACAGCCGGCAGGCTGCCGAAAAAACTTCCTTCCGGGATGATTTTTTCGATTTGATAACCGTTGCACAGGCCATTCATTGGTTTGATTTTGATCCATTTTACCGGGAAGTCAACAGGACCCTGAAACCGGATGGGGTACTGGCTGTGATGGGCTACGGTCTGTTGACGTCGGATGAAAAAACGGATGCGTTGTTGAATCGGTTTTACCTCGGTACGTTGGGTCCTTACTGGGATGCAGAAAGGAAATACATCGATGAACATTACCAGACCATTCCGTTTCCTTTCGATGAAATCCGGCACCCGGCCTTTCCCATGGAAGTTGACTGGACACCGGAGCAGTTTACGGGATTTCTGAGTTCCTGGTCCGCGTTGCAGCACCTGATCAAAGCCAAAGGGACCGATCCTCTTCCTGGCTTCCATCAGGAGATTTTAAAAATATGGCCCGCAGGTGAAGTCAGAAAGGTCAGTTTTCCTTTGTTGCTGAGAGTTGGAAAACCATACCGGAAATGAGCAGGGTAATTTGAAATTTATGCTGTTGCTGCACTTTCTACTGGCCATGAGCAGGCCGCGTGACAGATCCAGTTGATCAAATTAACCTTTCAGTCTGAGAGAAAAATAAAATTAGTGTTCATCTTTGCCTGAAAATCATTCTGCCATGAAAAGAAATTCCTGCATCCTCCTCGTCCTGATTTTGATTTCTGCCTGCGCAGAAGCACAGAAAAAAGAACTGACACTGAAGGATATCTGGGCAAGCCGGCAGTTTTTTACCAGATCGGTTTCCGGCTTCCGTTCCTTGCCCGACGGTTTGCGGTTTACGGAGATGGTGGTCAATGATTCCAGCCAGACCACAGACCTGGTCATCGTTGATTTTAAAACCGGCAGGACCCTGGACACCCTCGTCAAGGGCAGCCAGCTGAAGGTTCCGGGAGCGGTCAAGCCGTTGGCCTATAGCAATTATGCCGTGAACGATAACCAGTCAAAGGTGATTTTTACCTGTGATGAAGAACCCATCTACCGGCATTCGACCAGAGCCAATTATTGGGTGTATGATATTTCCTCCCAGACCCTTGTGCCTGTTTCCACGCAGGGAAAGCAACTGTATGCCACCCTTTCACCGAAGGGCAACCGGGTGGCCTTTGTTCGCGAAAATAACCTGTACCTGAAGGATCTTGACACCGGCGAGGAAACGGCCGTGACCCGTGACGGGAAGAAAAATGAAATCATCAATGGCGCCAACGACTGGGTGTATGAAGAAGAATTCGCTTTCAGCCGGGCGTATGAATGGTCGCCCGACGGCTCCAGGTTAGCCTGGTACCGTTTTGATGAAACGCGTGTGCCGGAATATACGTTAACCCTATACGATAATTTATATCCCACTCTGGAAAAATATAAATATCCCAAAGCGGGTGAAACCAACTCGGAAGTAACCATCCTCCTGTATGATATGGACGGCCGTAAAACGACCAGGGCCGACATAGGTGGTGAAGCGGATCAGTACATCCCGCGTATCAAATGGACGCAGGATCCGGAGAAATTTTCCGTTCAGCGGCTGAACCGGCAACAGAATAAGCTGGAACTCCTGCTGGTGGACGCCCGTTCAGGCAGGTCAGCCGTTTTGCTGACCGAGGAAAATAAATCCTACGTGGAGGTTAACGATGACCTTACTTTCCTGAAAGATAATAAACATTTTATCTGGACCAGTACAAGGGACGGGTACCGGCATATATACTATTACCGAATGGACGGAAAGCTGGAAAAACAGGTCACTTCCGGAAACTGGGATGTGACTTCTTTTTATGGCTGGGATGACAGGACGAATACGTGTTATTTCCAGTCTGCAGAAAAGGGACCGGAGTTCCGGCAGGTATATGCCGTCAGCCTATCCGGGAAAAAGAAGCTGCTCAGCCCCGCTGACGGAACTAATGCAGCCAGTTTCAGCGCCACATTTGACTATTTCCTGAACAGCCAGTCCGGTGCCAATACCCCCGGATCATACACCTTGTATGAGAAGGACGGAAGGCCGGTGAGGGTGCTGGAAGAAAATAAACCGGTGAAGGAAGCCATGGATAGGCATAACCTGGTGAAAAAGGAGTTTTTCACATTTGAAACGTCTGAGGGCCTGGAGTTGCATGGCTGGATGATGAAGCCGCCGGATTTTAACGGATCAAAAAAGTATCCGGTTTTACAATACATGTATGGTGGTCCGGGAAAACAGACTGTAACCGATGAATGGGGAGGTCCGGATTATTTTTGGTTTCAGCTGCTTGCTCAAAAGGGATATATGGTTGTAAGTGTGGATAACCGCGGCACCAGGGGCAGGGGAGAGGTCTTCTTAAAATGTACACAGCGGAACCTGGGACACCTGGAGGTGCTCGATCAGATTGAAGTGGCCAGGTACCTGGGCTCTTTGCCATACGTGGATGCCGCCCGCATCGGTGTGTTCGGCTGGAGCTACGGGGGGTATCTGTCATCCCTGCTGATGACTAAAGGCGCCGATTATTTTAAAGCGGGTATCGCCGTGGCGCCGGTAACTAACTGGCGGTATTACGACAGCATTTATACAGAACGTTTTCTGGAAACCCCTCAGGAAAATCCGAAGGGGTATGACGAAAATTCACCGGTAAACTTTGCCGGACTGCTGAAGGGCAGATTTTTACTGGTACACGGCATGGCCGATGACAATGTGCATGTGCAGAACAGCATGGAACTGGTGAATGCTTTAGTGAAGGAAGGAAAGCAATTTGACCTGTTTTTTTATCCCAACAAGGCCCATAGCCTGAGCGGCGCCAGACTGCATTTGTATACGAAAATGACGGATTTCCTGCTGGAAAATCTGTAAATGGAAATGGCAGGAATAAAAGGGGAGTGTGGAGAATTCTATTCCCTGAGGAGGACTATCTTTTTTCTTTCCGTTGCAAACTGGTTGCTGATCGTCAGGGAATAAATGCCGGTTTTCAGGTCAGGAAGGGAAATGTCTTCTGAAACCGTTCCGCCTGAACTGAAAATTCTTTTCTCTAATACGGGCCTGCCGGTCATGTCAGCTAATACGAACAAATAATCCTGCCTGGAATAATCGGTAAAGGAAATATGCAGCATTTCAAAGGCGGGATTTGGATAAATGTCCAGATTCCCCGGAAAATACGGCAAACCGGAAATTCCGTTAAGGGTGGAAACTACCAGGGGACCGGAGTAGTTGCCGGAACCCATGCTGTCCGTCATTCTGACCTGGTACATGCCGGTTTGAACAGGAGTGTAACTCTGACCGGTGGCTCCGTTGATCGTGAACCGGTTGAAGTACCATTGGTAATTGAATCCGTTGGCCAGGCAGGTCAGGATACCATTGTTGTTTTGAATGGCAGGTTTTGGATAGAGCGGGAGGACGGTAATGGCCACTGTTTTGTAATTCACTGCAGGGGCCGGGCAATGGCTGTCGGTTGCCTTAAAATTAAAATAATAGGTATTGGGCAAATAGGCGCAGGGATAAGACAGGCCCAGGTGATCGACGGTGGTATGCCAGCTGAAATTCGTTGAAACCAACATGGGAGCCGTAACCGGCATGGCTGCATCCAAAACCGCACAGGGCGGGATCAGGCACCCGGCAGCGGTATCCGAAAAATTATTGCCGAACTGTAAACCATATGCGGAAAGGCTGACTGATTGAGGTTGTCCACCGGGTTCCAGGTCGAAATCAAATGCGCCGAGGAAAAAAAAGACCGAATCACCGGCCATCACGGTATCAGCGAAAAGGGTATTGGCTCCTGTTGAATCCAGGAAGGGAGGAGCAATAAGCGGGTTGTTATTGACCGTGCAGTTTAAGATGATGAGCTGTATCTCCCTGAAAATTTCCGACACCTTTACACCGCATTTAAAAGCGGTAACCTTGACATTGGTGTTGAAATTTCCGGCAAGAAAACTGGTGAAATTTATCTCCCCTGTATGGGGATCAATAGTTGCACCGATGTTGGGTGGAGAAAACGGTAGTGGGTTGGAAGGGGTATAGGGCGGGTTAAAGGAGGTATAGACCGGGTTTATGCCAGGGCTCCAGGCAGCGGGAGGCGTATTGGTCGGTTCTTCCAGTGGTATTCCCCATTCGTAACTCATGGAATCCAGGTCCGGGTCGAAAGCTCCATGGTTAAAAATATAAGGGGTGGTCGTGCATAAGACGCTTTTAGGTTTTTCTGCAAAAACCGGTGAACTGTCATAACAGGGATTGGTATTTTGACCGTTAAAAGCATACATGGTGGCGCGTAAGGAGAATCCGGCTGCATTTATGTTTTGCACTGCGTTACTCCGGCAACAGGAATGCCAGGCAAAGGTCCATCCGGAAGCCGATGGCACGCCATTCAGGGTGACCGGGTTGGAAACATAAACACCCTGCTCGGTTGCACTGGGAGGTGCGTTGTTGCAGTTATACAGGGGCTGACAATAGGTGATATCCTGTGACGACCAGTTTGGTAAGGCGATGGAGGTTAATCCGGGCTTTCCGTAAACTTCCAGGGTTTGGGCACCTGTTGGTACTGGAATTCCTGAACAATCACCGTAAATAATCAAGGTAAAAATAAACTGCCCGTTCGGCTGGCATTGCCAGGTTATTTCACCTCCCAAAAGGTGAGAAGCCTCAGCCGAAGAAGGGATACAGAATGCCGAAAAAAGAATAAGCAGGTTTTTTTTCACGTTCGAAACGATATCTTAAATGACGAAATAATGTGGTTTGGGGTTGCATGAGGTTTCGTATAAATTCACACTGTCCCATCCATGAATCACCTGGCATGCCGTTAAAATTCCATCCCCTTATATGCGCATGCATGCCATGGGGGTCAAAAACGGACATTTTCATTCTTCATCAGCGGTAACAATCAGCATCAATTGATAGCATGAAGTTTTTTCATGAATTTGCTCATAATATGAAATTCAAATCTCCATTACCAACTGCAGGTTTTGTAATCTCGCATGCCGGCGTCACTGCAACATAAAACCTGCAGTTCGCATTGATGGTGGACGTCCCCGCGCCATGCTGAAAGGCATTATTTTGTTAGGAAACTGACTGGCCAATTTGTCTGTATTCAATATTCTGTTCCTTGCACCGTTTTGTTAATTTCCGTTTCACCGGTTTTCATGTTGTTTCCGGGAGGCTGTCCGTTAAGCAATTATTCACTCGCTGATTTTCTAAACACATACTTCTCCATAAACGCATGGCTGAATTCCATATAAGCCTGTTCCGTTTGAAAATACATATCGGGGTTCAGGATTTTTTCAAGGGAAATCTGAATGTCTTTTACCTGTGATGAAGTATAATAGGGTGCATCC
>CAYWHE010000235.1:0-5903 GCA_964458125.1 uncultured Flavobacteriaceae bacterium
GCCTCTCAGGCACCTCTCCTGTTATTTTAACAAATTATTGTCCTTCCTTTGACAGTAGCGCATTCTGCCACACTTAAGTCCGTCCGGTAACGGGCTGCAAATGTAAAAAATAAGATACTGAAACCAAATTTAAATTTGAGGAAGGGATTGATCTAACGGTCTTACGGCAGCCCTCTCGCGTTTATTAATGAGATTAAAGACCTCCCGGTTGCATCGTATGGCGACTGAAGTCAGCAGGGACAAAATCGACCAGAGGCCTGACCCCGGTTAATGAAATAAAACCTCGATGGCCCCGGCTCCGTATTTTTCATAGGCTCCGTTCCGCCAGGAAATGCCTGCATAGTTTTTAAGTTCATGGATCAGGGCATTTCTTAGCACCCCCTCTCCGACTCCGTGTATGAACACAATGGAATGATAATGATTTAAAATGGCCTTGTCCATTTCCATATTGAAATGCCGGATCTGCACTTCCAGCAGGTATGCATCATCCGGGATCGTTCCCTTCCCGGCCAGGTGCTCCATATGCAAATCGACTTCTTTGGAATTCCTCAGGATGCCGAAACGCCGTTCGTCTTGTTCACTGAGGCCCGTCTCCCTCCTTCGTTGAATTTCAGCTGATTTGAGCCCTTTTGACTTCAGGTTCTCCAATTTCTCAGCCATTCCGTTCCAATCCGTTTCGTTTAATCCGGAATAACGGTAAACCGGAATATAGCGTGCGAAAGCCAGCCTGCCCTTTTCATTTCCGCTCACGGAAAGATCCGGCAGCAGCAACGGAAGGTCACGTTTAAGCGGGGGCAAATAAGCATAGGGCGTTAACCGGAAAAACAGGCATTGCATATGTAATTTTTCCCAATCTGTCAGCGCCTGCCTGGCGAAAGTACCGGCCTTCATTTCTTCGCCTTTTCCAAGCCTGCCGGTAGCAACCAGGTGATGCTCCTTTTGCATGTCACAGGTGAGAACAAAATACAATTCAAAGGGCGTTTGATTTACCACGAAAAATTCAATATCCCCGGTCAGCACCTTATTTTCCATAGCGGGCAGAATGACCAGGCTGAGTTCATTTTCCGGGACACGGAAAAAGGGCTTGTTTTCAGGCTGTACCCTGGCCATATCAACAGGAGCAACGACCGGTGGAGTCTTTAAATCCGCTGCCGGTTTTTCCAAAACCAGTTCATTACCGGCCATGGTAATTTCAAAACCATCTTCAATGGCAATGCGGTATTGCCCCGTTTTGGTCAGGGCCACCACCGTTCCGCCGCCTTTTTCGTTCACAAAACCGACCTGATCACCGGGATTGAATTTTCGCATAAAACGAAAGTATGATTTTTTTGTTATATCAACGATTTCCCTGCAAAAGTAGAACAGATAAGGCTTCAACCGTCATGCCGGGGAATCAAATTTTTGGATTAACTTTGAAACATCATTTTTTAAAACATCCTTATGAACATTGGAATCGTTTGTTATCCAACCTTTGGTGGTAGCGGTGTAATAGCAACCGAACTGGGAAAGGCCCTCGCAGAAAAGGGTCATTCCATACACTTTATCACCTATAACCAGCCGGTGCGGCTGGATCACTTCTCCGAGAACATCTCCTACCATGAGGTGACCGTTGCCGATTACCCGCTGTTTGAATATGTGCCATACGAAACGGCCCTGACGAGTAAACTGGTTGATGTGGTGAAATATGAAAAGCTGGATATTCTCCACGTCCACTATGCCATACCGCATGCTTCTGTTGCGTATATGGCCAAGCAAATCCTGGCCTCACAGGGCATTCATATTCCCTTTGTGACCACACTCCATGGAACTGACATCACCCTGGTGGGCAAAAATGCCAGTTACGAACCCGTGGTTTCCTTTGCTATCAACCACAGTGACGGCATAACTGCGGTTTCCGAAAGCCTGAAGAACGAAACGGTTGCCAATTTTAAAATCGATAAGGAGATCCGGGTAATTCCCAATTTTATTGATCTGAACCGGTTTTCCAAAAAAGCAAAGGATCATTTTAAAAAGGCCATTGCCCCTTTTGGGGAAAAACTAATCGTACATACTTCCAATTTCCGGAAGGTAAAACGTGTCCAGGATGTCGTCTATGTATTCGACCAGGTCCGTAAAAAAATCCCTTCCAAACTGTTGCTGATTGGTGACGGACCTGAACGAAGCTCCATTGAGCAGTTAAGCCGTGATCTGGGTTGTTGCGACCTCACCCGTTTTCTTGGAAAACAGGAAGCCATTGAAGAAATATTATCCGTTTGCGACCTGTTTATCATGCCGAGCGAATCGGAGAGTTTTGGTTTGGCCGCGCTGGAAGCTATGGCCTGCCAGGTACCCGTTATTTCCAGCAATTCAGGAGGTATGCCGGAGTTGAATATCCATGGAATCACCGGGTATATGAGCAAGGTTGGAGATGTGGATGACATGGCAAAAAATGCCATTTCCCTCCTGTCCGATGAAAACAAACTGCTGCAGTTCAAGCAACAGGCGCTAAAACAGGCAGCCCGCTTCGACATTCATGAGATCATGCCGATGTATGAAAAATACTACGAATTGGTGGTGGAGCAGGAAAAGAAACTGGAAAAGGTCTGAAGCCTATTCAGGAAGGCAGTCCGGTCAGGAATATCCAGGTAATAAAGCCGATCACGGCTAAAATCCATAAAAGGGCGAATACACCAGCGCCATCATTGGCAAAATAAGTGGTCAGAAAGTTTTTCATAGCATCGGAATGGTTGTGCCTGCAAATATAAAAATTTCCATGGTTATGAAACCGGTTCAGAAAAAAACCCTGCCGTACCGGGCAGGGTTCAGAAATGCACATCAGAACCCAATTAACCCCTAATCAGTTCCGGAAAAGGACTTCTGACTTAAAGATGCGATAATTGCTTAAAAAGTTGCATGAATCGGATATTTTTTGCTTTTCGTATCTTTAACCCTTCGGTATGAAAACCGGTTCTCATGAAGAAAAAAATACCATTCCTGGCTCTTCTATTGATGGCCGTCACCTGGGCAGGGGCGCAGAACCTGGTACTCAACAACAGTTTGGAAAATTACACGACCTGTCCGGGATTCGGGCAGTTTGGACCAGCCTGGATCAACGACTGGACCAAACCTTCCTGGGGCAGTTCGGATTATTACCATGTCAATTGCCCGGCCATCCCGCCTCCCCTTCCCGGTCCTCATTCCGGAAACGGGGAAGCCGGCATCATCCTTTATAATTACGGAACCGAATACCGGGAATATATCACGGGTACCTTCAGCCAGTCGCTGGTGGCTGGTCAGCAATACCTGGTTGAGTTTTACCTGTGCCTGAATAACGGCTACATCCAGGCCGTTCAGGAAGCCGGGGCCTATATCAGTGACTCGGTTCCAG
The DNA here is from genome assembly GCA_964458125.1 of uncultured Flavobacteriaceae bacterium. Taxonomy (GTDB): domain Bacteria; phylum Bacteroidota; class Bacteroidia; order AKYH767-A; family OLB10; genus CAYWHE01. The sequence continues at coordinate 3,368 of CAYWHE010000235.1, forward strand.
GTCCGTTCTCCAATTCCCTGAGCATACCTGTAATTCCACAGGTTAAAAACAATAACGGCATTCTTTCTTATGGCTGGCAGAAGGTATCCGGCTATATCACCGCAACGGGAGGTGAAAACCATATTACCATCGGAAATTTTAATACCGACTCAAACACCACCATCCAGCAGGTTGGGACATCCGGGAGTTATGGGGCTTATTATTTTGTGGATGATGTTTATGTGGGACTGTCAGATTCCGCCACGGCGGCGCCGGATATCCGTAGCCGGGGGAACAGGACCGTTCTGTTCCCCTGCCCGGCTTTCGGAGGTGAAATTCTTTACCTCCATCACCCTTTTCCAACGCCAGTCGAATTGAATTGGTTTGATGCCCTGGGACATGAGGCGGGGTCGGTTTCTCTGGGTGCCGGTCAAAAGGAAATATACCGTTATCCGGAACAGGAAGGTCTGTATTCCTGCCAGATCCTTTCGGCCGATAAAGCCCCCCTTTACGGACGGTTGATTATTTTAAAGAAAAGATAAACAGCGGGATGATACGGATACACGGAGCGGATCGTGGATTGCTCAGATGGATATGGTTATTCCTCTTGCAGTTGCTGCCGGGCGGGCATATCCAGGCCCAGGACATGGGATTTAAGGAAACCCTTTCGTACATCAATTCAAAACTCGGCCCCGGATTTCAGGTTACGGTTGAAAAGGGCGTGATCACGGCCGGATATTACGAAAACGGCCATGTACTTTTCCGGGATGACCATGTCAACCCCCGCGACCTGGATACCAGCCATATCTATTACAACCAGGAAGAGCAGCTATTCTGCCTGAATTGCCTCGGAGGCAAGAATAAATGCGTGGACCGCAACCTCTATGTCAATAAAATTTCAAGAGGATATTCCCGGATGAGTTTTCATGTAAAACTGGATGCCAAAAGTGCAGCGGGATTGCGAAAAGCCTTTATTCACCTGATTAAGCTTTGCCTTATCCATAACTATAAAAGCCATGAACCCTTTGAATAAACTACCGGCTTTTTGTTCGTACCTGACGGTTATTTTGATGACGGTCTTTCCGGTTGAAACCCGGGCACAGGAAAACCCGGAGCGTTGGTTTAAAAAAGGTATGGAACGCCAGCAAAATGCTGAATATGAAGATGCCATTCATAGTTATGACCAGGCTCTTGCGATGGACAGCACATACATACAAGCCTATTTGCAACGCGGCTTCTGCAAGGTAGCCATGAAGGATTACCGGAGCGGAATCGATGACTATACGAAGCTGATACGCTATGATCCCGGTCATGTATGGGCATGGATCAGCCGCGGCAGCGCCCGCAACAAACTGGGCGAGTTTGAACAGGCCGTTTCCGACTTTAACCAGGCTCTTGAAATTGATCCGCATAACCAGGAAGCATTTAACAACCGCGGCTTTGCCAAAAAAGGACTTGGTGATTTTAAAGGAGCATGTGAAGACTGGAGCCGTTCAAAAAAAATGGGTAATGAAGAAGCGAAAATCATCCTTAAAAACAATCATTGTCAATGAGCCTGAAAAAGAATCCGGTTACCCGGCACCTCCTCCCCCTGTTATGTACTGCAGGCCTTTTGTTCACCTCCTTTCATCCACCCGGTGAGAATCTCACCGAATGTGTTAAAAAGTACCGGTCGGAATGGGGCCGGACCTGCACGGCCTGCAAACAGGAAGGAAACACCTATACCGTTTTTTTACGTAACGATTGTCAACAGGCCGTGGATGTGAAATGTGCCGTTCAGGAAGTGGAGAAAAGATGGAGAACCTTTACCCGGCTGAATCTGGCACCCCATGACTCCATGAGCGCCTATGCCTGCAACAGCACCGGAAAATTTCTATACTGGGTTCGGCCTGCAGGTGACAAAACCATCTCCTTTCCGGCTGATGAGGAAATCAATATTACCTATGGTAAATGACCTTTCTGTTGAAGGCGCAAACCAATTGACCACCGCCGTTGCGTTTAACATGCTGACTATATGAATCAGCGGTTGCCGGTAACAAACTTATCAATAATAGCATTTTCATGGTAATTTTATTTAACAACCATAAATTTTCTATAATCCATTTGCCTGCCGACAACGGTAACCCGGTAGTAACATAATCCTGAATTAAATTTCGATGGCTTGGCTAAAGTTTCACCAGCCTCCTCACCTTTTTAAATTGCCTTTGCTCAAAGGTAACAAAATAAACGCCGGCCCCCAAACCTGAAACATCCAGCTCACGGGGCTTTTGCAGGGCCGTGTAATTCTTTTCTAAAACCAGCTTGCCCATGATGTCGGTAATGGTAACCGCTGCAGAGGCTGGTATGTAGTTTTTAAAAGAAAAATACACCTTATCATTTGCCGGGTTAGGGCCAATGGAAAATTTAATCTCCCTTACTTCGTTTATGCCTGCCGAGCAGTCGGTTACTGAAACATCATCCAGGTAATAATAGCCTGCTGAATAGATAGCTCCACCAATGGTATCAATCGTAGTATTGGCATCATTTTTAAAATTGCCAATGGTAATATATTTTTCTC
>CAYWHE010000236.1:0-5742 GCA_964458125.1 uncultured Flavobacteriaceae bacterium
AGCAACAACAGCAACAGCAACAACAGAAGCAGAACAAGGAAGATCAGAAAAAGGATCAACAGCAGCAGCAACAGGAAAATAAGGATGACAAGCGGGAACAGGCTAAAAATGAGAAACCGCAGCAGAAGCAACAGAAAATTTCAAAGGAAGATGCCGAACGGATGTTGCAGGCGCTGAAGAATGACGAGAAAAATCTGCAGAAAAAGCTGGCGAAAAAGGATGCCGTACGTGTCAGGTTGGATAAGGACTGGTAATGAAAATGTTTTCAGGAGAGGTTACATACAAAAGTTGGTTCAACAGGATTCTTTTTTTCCTGTTCCTGTCAGCATGCCTTCCTGTTGAGTTGCTGGCCCAGACCCTGACGGCTAGCGTGAGCAGAAATCCTGTTTCAACGGGTGAGCAGTTCCAGCTAACCTTTACCGTAAACGCAAACGGCACTGGTTTTACTCCTCCTCCCCTGAATGATTTTATGGTCCTTTCCGGTCCAAACCAGAGTACCAGCATGCAGTTTGTCAACGGGAACATGTCCCAGTCCATCAGCCTCTCGTATTACCTGCAGGCCAAAGCCGAAGGGACATTTACCATTGGGGCAGCATCCATCAGCTGCAGCGGAAAAAAAATCACTTCCGCACCCCTCACACTGAAAGTCGTGAAAGGCGCCCCACCCCAGCAAGGCGGAAGCGGACAGCAGCAGGGCAATGATGAATACAGGCAGGTCACTTCCGACAACCTGTTTGTGAAAGTCAGTGTAGACAAATCCACCGTTTTCCAGGGGGAAGCGCTGGTGGCAACCTATAAAATTTATACGACGGTCAATATTGTCAATTATGCCATCCCGAAGATGCCGGCCCTCAGCGGTTTCTGGACCCAGGAGATGCAGATGCCCCCTCAGGTGCAGTTGCACAATGAGGTAATCAACGGGGTGACCTACAGTGTAGGGGAATTGCGAAAGGTTTTGCTCTTTCCCCAGCAGAGTGGTACACTTACGCTGGATCCCATGCAGGTGGAATGCATAGCACGTATCCCGGTCAAACGCAAACAGTCAAACAATCCCTTCGACCTCTTCAACGATCCCTTTTTCAATGATCCCTTTTTCGGCAGCGGTGCACGAGACATGAAGGTGGCCATTAAAAGCACCCCGGTAAAGGTTACCGTAAAACCGCTTCCTTCAGGGGCCCCCGAGTTCTTTAACGGGGCGGTCGGACAAATGAATTTTGAAGCCATCCTGGATAAATCCGAAACCAGGACCAATGACCCGGTGACGCTGAAGATCAGGATTTCCGGTAAAGGAAACCTGAAGCTGATTGATGCGCCGGTGCTGAATCTGCCCTCCGATATTGAATCCTATGATCCGAAAGTGAATGAAAATGTCACTTCTACCGTCAGCGGATCATCGGGATCGAAAATATTCGAGTACCTGCTGATCCCCAGGCACCAGGGCGTTTATGAAATCGATCCGGTCAGTTTCAGTTATTTCGACCTGGATAAAAAGCAATACATTTCCTTTCATTCTCCACGGTTTGAATTAAAGGTAGCCAAAGGATCCGATGAGAGTGCTGCCGTATCGGGAGCATCCAAGTCCGATATACAGGTTTTGGGTAACGATATCCGTTTTATCAAAACCGGTCCTTTGCACCTGAATATCACGGGTAATACTTTTTACCTGTCCTGGAGATTCTTTGCCTTATTGCTGTTGCCATTTATAATCGCCCTGCTGGCTTATTTATGGAACAGGAAAAACAGGGAATTAAACAGCAACATCGGCCTGGTTAAGAGCAGGAAGGCAAACAAGATGGCCCGGAAACGCCTGGCAATAGCCGGAAGGTTATTGCAGCCTAAAGACCGGGAGAAATTTTACGATGAGATATTTAAGGCCTTATGGGGTTATATCAGCGACAAACTGGGAATTCCCACTGCTGACCTCTCCAAGGAAAGCGCTTCTATGGCCCTCAGGGAAAAAAAAGTCAGCGATGAGTCCGTCAAAAAAATCATGGATGCCATCAGTTATTGCGAATTCGCCCGATTTGCGCCACAGGACGGAAGCAGCAGCCAGGAAAACATGTACCGGGATGCCCTGGCCATAATCAGTAACATGGAAGATGAGATTGCAGCGGGAAAATAACATGTGTAAACGGGTAATCATTCCTGGTCATACCGGAGTTGACCGGCCATTCGGCAGGCATCCGCAACTCCGGATTTTTGGTATGGTGATCATGCTTGTTATGGCCTCCCTTAAGCCGGCACATGCTGATGATGGTATGCAGAAATACGAGGAAGGGAATAAAATGTACCAGTCCCGGAATTTTAACGGGGCCATAATCAAGTATGAAGAGGCCATTCATGCAGGCGCTGCTGTTTCCGAGATTTATTTTAACCTCGGAAATGCCTATTACAAAACCGGAAATTTTCCTTCCGCCATATTGAATTATGAACGGGCAAAGAGGCTGAACCCCGATGATGAAGACATCACCTTTAACCTGAAGCTGGCTAACCTCAATACGGTGGATAAAATAGATCCTGTCCCCCAGCTTTTTTACCAGCGCTGGTGGTATAGTTTTGTCACGGGCAATACGGCCTCACGCTGGGCCACCCGTAGTGTGATTTTATTATGGATAGCGTTGGCGATGGCTTGCATCTATATTTTCTCCAGGCATACCGGCCTCCGGAAAGTTAATTTTTTCGCAGCCCTGTTGCTGGTGGCCTGCTCCTTCTTTTTTCTTTACCTGGCCCGGGAGCAGGATGATTTTGTCAGGAACAACCGCAGCGCCATCATCATGGAACCGAGCGCTTACATTAAAAGCTCGCCGGATGATAAAAGTGTGAACCTGTTCATGCTGCATGCAGGTACGAAAATCGAAATCATCGATGAACTCCGGGGCTGGAAAAAAATCCGCATCGCAAACGGAAACGTGGGCTGGATCATCAATGAAGCCGTGGAGGTGATTTGATTATCCAACCCTGAAGGAAAATGGCGGTTTTCAACTGCCCGTCTGCTTCATAGCCGTGTGCTGCGTTTCAAACACTGCACCTTGGACTATATCAATCTCTTTCCACAAACTTCGGACTATAAACTAAGTTTGTATAACTCCTACATTATACGCTTTGGTAACCGGCGCATGGTTGGCCGCTTCAATTCCCATAGAAATGATTTTGCGGGTTTCGAGAGGGTCGATGACGGCGTCAAGCCAGAGCCTGGATGCGGCATAGTAGGGTGATATCTGTGAGTTATACCGGTCGGTGATTTTTTTAAGCATCTCCTTTTCTTCATCCTGGGTCAGCTCGGTTTTTCCCTGGGATTTCAGGGCGCTGACCTGTATCTGCAACAGTGTTTTAGCGGCCTGTGCACCTCCCATGACGGCAATCTGGGCTGTCGGCCATCCGACAATTAACCGGGGATCATAGGCCTTACCACACATGGCATAATTGCCCGCCCCATAAGAATTGCCGATGATGACGGTAAATTTGGGCACCACGGAATTGGCCATGGCATTGACCATTTTGGCTCCGTCTTTTATTATACCTCCGTGCTCGGAACGGGAACCGACCATGAAGCCGGTAACATCCTGCAAAAAAACCAATGGAATTTTCCGCTGGTTGCAGTTCATGATGAATCGGGCGGCTTTATCGGCCGAGTCCGAAAAAATAACTCCCCCCAGTTGCATTTCTCCTTTTTTGTTTTTAACCACCTTTCGCTGATTGGCTACAATGCCCACGGCCCATCCTTCGATACGGGCCGTTCCGCAGATGATGCTCTGGCCGAACTTTTCCTTGTATTCATCAAAATCCGAATCGTCAATCAACCGGTAAATCACCTCATGCATATCATACTGCTTGGTGCTTTCCACGGGGATGATCCCGTAAATCTCTTTCGGATCTTTTTTGGGCGGTTTGCTTTCAGAACGGTCAAAACCCGCCTTGTCAAAGGATCCTAACTTGTCGAAAATTTTTTTAATGTAATCCAGGCAGGAAGCGTCATCCGGGAATTTATTATCGGTGACCCCTGAAATTTCGCAATGGGTAGTGGCCCCGCCGAGGGTTTCGTTGTCAATGTCTTCCCCGATGGCTGATTTGACCAGGTAAGATCCCGCTAAAAAAACAGAACCGGTTTTATCCACGATCATGGCTTCATCGCTCATAATGGGAAGATACGCCCCTCCGGCCACGCAACTGCCCATAATGGCTGCGACCTGGATGATACCCATGGAGGACATAACGGCATTGTTGCGGAATATCCTTCCGAAATGCTCCTTGTCGGGGAAAATTTCATCCTGCATGGGCAGGTAAACACCGGCACTGTCCACCAGGTAAACGATAGGCAGGCGGTTTTCCATGGAGATTTCCTGTGCCCTCAGGTTTTTCTTGGCCGTCATGGGAAACCAGGCCCCGGCTTTGACCGTGGCGTCATTAGCTACCACGAGGCATGCCCTGCCGTTGATATAGCCCATCACCACCACCACACCAGCCGACGGACAGCCTCCTTCTTCCTCATACATGCCTTCAGCGGCAAAGGCTCCGATTTCAATGTTGGGAGCATCCTTATCCAGCAGGTAGGCAATGCGCTCCCGGGCCAGCATTTTACCTTTTTCTTTCTGTTTGGCCGCATTTTTCTTTCCTCCACCTTCCATCACCATGGAAAGACGGTGCTGGAGCTGGCTGATCAGGGTGCGGTTCTGGTCTTCGTTTTTATTAAATTCCAAATTCATAAATATATAACGGGTTTGAATGACAAAAGTAGGATAAAGTTTGGGGTTGGAACGCAGGTGATCAACCGATGATTCCGGCCATGGATATGCGAACCGGGGAACAGGTTTGCCGTACTATATTCAGAAACATAAACCGAATTGGAATTAAGCGTATAGCGTTGATTCCGGCTTTATCAGTCTTTTATACACCTTACGGACAAGCCTTCCACCTTATAATACTCACTTCGTAATATAAAACCGCTGTTGAAATCGAGGGAACGGTACCAGGCATAGGCGGGATCGGTTCCGCCTGTAGCGGTCCACCAGTAGCCGGTATATCCAATGGAATAAAAGGAACCGGTGCTGTAGCGGGATCCGCCTGGCAGGGCTGTGAAGCCGGTTGAATTGGTGGCCTCCACATTCGGACTGTACCAGTGTGTGGTCCCGTCTTCCTTTAATTTTCCACCGGCTTTGCTTTCTTCACCGAGGTAATTTTCAAGTACTGCCCATTCGGCGTCTGAAGGAACATGCCAGCCAGACGGTGCCAGGATACCGGTATGAACGGCATGCCAGTTGTAAAGACGTCCATATGTTTCACTGTTCACCGGATGATGCTCATAATCACAATAAGCTCCATTTGTCAGCCAGGCCCAGGTAGCATCATCGGTTACCTTTGGAATGGTATCACCGTTCCTGTATCGGGTTGTTTTCAGGTTCCCTGCCATCCAGACCTGGCCACCGATTTTTACCGTTGAATAAGTGTTGCCGTCAATATCAGTAACGGTAATTGGCGGGTTATTATCCTCTTCCTCCTGCTGTTTGGTGCAACCGCATAAAACAGTAGCAAGAAGCATGATCCAGATAAACTGATAGCTGGCCGTCCATATAATTTTATCCATGTTCTTTATAATTTGTTGAAATTGTGTTTACCATGAGCTGAATCCGAAACGCATGGACTGTCGTTGATATCTGTAAGAACGAAGGAACCTGGCCTCCTGAATACCAGATTGATTTTGATTTTAAATTAATTAATTCAAGCCGGATATTAACTGAAAAAGAC
>CAYWHE010000237.1:0-5713 GCA_964458125.1 uncultured Flavobacteriaceae bacterium
AATGAGGGTGTTGATGAACCGGAGGCCTGATGATTCCGGTTTGATCACCGAAAAAAGGGGCATGGAGGATCGTGCCTCTTGTTTGTTTTCACGGGGCGGACGACATGAAATTATACCTGTCAGCAAAACAGTACTCAACAGTAAACATAACCGTCTTGGAAAAATATTCCGGGTAAAGGCAAGGTTCATCGTATGAATTGATTTCGTATTTTTTTTGAAGAAGTAAAGATATTATTCTGACCGGATATTTCCTTCGCCGCTATTTTCAGTGAATTTCATCTCCCATCCACTTGTCGGGGAAGGAAGACTCCCCAAAGAATTAAATTACACCGGCAAAAAAAGCGGAGTTTCATTCCGAAGGATTTAAGTTTCAGGGGGATCTTTCCTGTAAAAACGGAAACCGGGTGAAATGTTACTTTTTCACCGGAGACCCCGGGATTTCAGAAAAAAAAAGCCCCTGCAGGGCAGAGGCTCAATTCAACAGGAACAGGTTATTTTACCTGGTCGATAACGGCTTTGAAAGCATCCGGGTTATTCATGGCCAGGTCAGCCAGAACCTTACGGTTCAGTCCGATATTTTTGGCATGCAACTTACCCATGAGTTCGGAGTAAGACAGTCCGTTCTCACGTGCGCCAGCATTGATACGCTGTATCCAGAGGCTGCGGAAATTTCTTTTTTTGGTTTTGCGGTCGCGGTACGCATACTGCAACCCTTTTTCAACGGTGTGTTTGGCAACGGTTAACACATTGCCCCTCGCACCCCAGTTACCCTTGGCGAGTTTTAATAATTTTTTTCTTCTTGCACGGGAAGCAACCGAATTGACTGAACGTGGCATTTTGTTTTGCTGTTTTTGGCGTTAGCGCCCCAACGGGGTCTTGAAGCTAAGAACCTGGTTATAAATAAATGAATAAATTCTTCTGAAACTAAACGGTGAGCATCTTCTTTACACGGCCCGCATCGGTTTTATCCACCATGCCGGTATGGGTCAGGTTCCGCTTGCGCTTCTTGCTCATTTTGGTGAGGATATGGCTTTTGTAGGCATGCTTCCTCTTGATCTTCCCGGTGCCGGTAAAAGAGAATCTCTTCTTGGCGCTGGAATTGGTTTTCATTTTTGGCATAATAGAACGGTTTTTACGGGTATTAAAATTCGTGTTGATTCGGTTATTTTTTCTTCGGCAGCGGAGCCAGGTTCAGGAACATCCGGTTTCCTTCCAGCTTGGGCAGGAGCTCCACCTTTCCATAATCGGCCAGTTCCTGGGCAAACTTCAGCAGGAGAATCTCTCCTTTTTCCTTATAGGCAATCGTTCTTCCCTTAAAGTGCACATAGGCTTTAACCTTGGCACCGTCTTCCAGAAACTTGATGGCATGTTTGACCTTGAAGTTAAAATCATGCTCATCGGTGTTCGGGCCGAAACGTATTTCCTTGACCACAGACTTGGCCGTACGGGCCTTGATTTCCTTTTCCTTTTTCTTCTTTTCGTAGAGGAACTTATGATATTCAATAATCCTGCACACCGGGGGTTCCGCATTGGGCACCACCTCGACCAGATCCACACCCTGATCCCTGGCCAGCTGGATGGCCTGCTGGATGGAATAAACATCCGTAGTCACATTTTCCCCGACCAGCCTCACCTGGGGAGCCGTGATTTCTTCATTGGTACGGTGCTCTTTCTGACGTTTTACAGGGCCCCTGCGTCCACCCGGAACGTATGGCCGTGGCGCCGGCCTGTTGGCCGGCTTGTAAGGTCTTTTAAAGGTATTAATGTGCTTTTCCTCCTTTGATTATTTGTTTTAATTTATTGATTTATAAGTTTTTATTTATTTCACTTTGAATCAGCCCGGTAAATGCGGGGACGTTCATGCTTCCCAAATCGCCCTGGCCATGCTTCCGCACCGAAACCAATTCTTCCATCGACTCCTTCTCCCCCACTACCAGCATAAACGGGACCTTTTTAACCTCGGCGTCCCTGATTTTTTTACCTATTTTTTCGTCCCTGTCGTCAACGAAGCCGCGAATATCGGAATTATTTAACAACTGTAAAACTTTTTCCGCGTAAGCGTTGTATTTTTCACTGATACTGAGGACGGCCACCTGGTCGGGGGTCAGCCACAGGGGGAAGTTTCCCGCACAATGTTCGATGAGCACGGCAATGAACCGTTCCATTGACCCAAAAGGAGCTCGGTGTATCATCACGGGACGGTGTTTGGCGTTGTCAGACCCCGTATATTCCAATTCAAAACGTTCGGGCAGGTTGTAATCCACCTGTATGGTTCCCAGCTGCCACTTTCTGCCCAAAGCATCTTTGACCATGAAGTCGAGTTTGGGTCCGTAAAAGGCGGCTTCCCCGGTCACCACCACGGTACTGAGTTTCTTTTCAGCAGCGGCATCGATGATGGCCTGCTGGGCCTTTTCCCAGTTTTCATCACTGCCGATGTACTTGCTTTTATTGTCCGGATCACGGAGTGATATCTGAGCCGTAAACTCCGGAAACGACAAGGCATTCAGCACATACAAAACCAGGTCGATCACCTTGCAGAACTCCTCCTTCACCTGGTCGGGACGGCAGAACAAGTGGGCATCGTCCTGGGTGAAGCCTCGCACCCGGGTCAGGCCGTGCAGTTCCCCGCTCTGCTCATACCGGTAAACGGTTCCGAACTCGGCCAGACGCACCGGCAGATCCTTGTAGGAACGGGGTTTGCTTTTGTATATCTCACAATGATGCGGACAGTTCATGGGCTTGAGGAAAAACTCCTCCCCTTCGGCCGGGGTACGGATGGGCTGAAAGGAGTCGGCACCGTACTTCTCGTAATGACCGGATGTGATATACAACGCCTTATGACCGATATGCGGAGTGACTACAGGCAGGTAACCGGCTTTCACCTGGGCCTTTTTCAGGAAATTCTCCAGCTTTTCGCGCAGGGCCGCTCCCTTGGGAAGCCACAAGGGCAAACCCATGCCCACCTTTTCGGAAAAGGTAAACAGCTCCAGTTCCCTGCCCAGTTTGCGGTGATCGCGTTTTTTGGCCTCCTCGAGCAGGGTAAGGTACTCGGTGAGTTCCTTTTGCTTGGGAAAGGTGATGGCGTATACACGGGTTAATTGCCTGGCCTTTTCATCCCCCCGCCAATAAGCCCCGGCTATATTCATCAGTTTGACGGCCCTGATGTGACTGGTATCGGGGATATGCGGACCGCGGCACAGGTCAGTGAACTCCCCCTGGGTGTAAAAGGTAATGCTGCCATCGGCCAGGTCCTTCAGGAGATCGAGTTTATACTGATCGCCCTTACGGGTAAAATAAGCTATGGCTTCATCCTTTGAAATTTCCTTTCGCTCATAGGTATTTCCCGTCCGCGCCAGTTCCAGAATTTTATCTTCGATTTTTTTAAAATCATCGGGGGAAAGCTGCCGCTCGCCCATATCGATATCGTAATAAAAACCATTTTCAATTGGTGGTCCGATGCCGAATTTGGTGCCCGGGTAAAAAAACTCAATGGCCTCAGCCATCAGGTGTGCGCTGCTGTGCCAGAGGGTGGATTTGCCCTCCGGGGAATCCCAGGTCAACAGGGTCAGTTCGGCATCGCCGGTAATGGGACGCACGGCATCACGAACCTCGCCGTTTACTTTGGCGGCCAGCACATTTCTCGCAAGTCCTTCACTGATGGTTTTGGCAATATCCAAAGCGGAGGCGCCGTCGGGGTACTCGCGTATTTGCTTATCGGGAAAAGTTATTTTCATAAAACGTTTACTGTGTTTTTCAGGGCGCAAAGATATTGAAATTCACAGTCGTCAGGGCAGGTTTGGGCAAATTATTGAAGGTTGGATAGCCGCTTTTCATCCCCATGAGGATTGGCCTGCCTCTGCCTTCAGACGCTTCCGGAGTCTAGGAACAGTAGCGAAGGCCCCGGTCGGGTATTAATAAAAAAAAGGACTAAATCCAGGCCATGAAATGTTCATTCGTCAATTCTTCCTGCTATTTTTACCTTTGAGCCCCTTCCTGGATTGGAACCGGTTATTCGATCCCGGATTAATTCCGGAACAAGGCAGTTTCATCCATACTGATTTCATGCCTTTGGTTATGTCATAAACCATGATGCCCGGTTCTTCCTGAACGCAATTTCACCGTTCCGGCGCGCCGTAATCAGTGAACCGGGAAACCGCCATTTTGCAAAAAGAGGTACCCATCCGTCCTATACCAATCATTTCAAGCGGCCAGTTTTGCTTACACAACTCAGAAAAATTTTTACCGTGGATACAGATCCGGGAAGGATCTATGGGCTGGACATATTACGCGCCCTGGCGATATTATTCGTGGCTATGGTGCACGGGGGCTATTTATTGCCGGCTCCGCTCCGCGAAATAACTTTCCTCTTTACGTTTGACGGTGTTTCCATTTTTTTCGTGCTGAGCGGTTACCTGATCGGGGGCATTCTGATTAAAATACTGGAAAAAAATGAAATCACCCCGAAACTGATGCTCAATTTCTGGATGCGCCGGTGGTTCCGAACCCTGCCTAATTATTTCCTGGTCCTTTCGGTATTGTGCCTGCTGCATTTCTTCTTTACCGACACGTTCACCCTGCTGAGCGTAAACCGTTATTTTTTCTTTTCCCAGAATCTCTTCCAGCCGCATCCCGGCTGGTTTTTTCCGGAGGCCTGGAGTTTAAGCATAGAGGAATGGTTTTACCTCATCGTACCCATCCTGATCGCTGCCTGCATCCGGATCCTGCACCTCACACCCAGGAAGAGCATGCTGTTCACGGCCATTGGAATTATCATGGCCGTTACGCTGACGCGGTACATTCGGTACAGCACCGTTCCGGTTTTAACCGCCGAAGACTGGGACCTGCTGTTCCGTAAACAGGTCATCACACGCCTGGACAGCATCATGTACGGTACCGTTGGCGCCTTTATACACTACTACCATCCCCGGTTCTGGCTGAAGTACAAAAACATGTTCTTCCTCACGGGAATTGCGCTTTTTATGGCTACCAAATTCATCATCCCGCCGCATACCAAAGTCAGCGACCTGTACACCACCGTTTTTTCATTCAGCCTCATCTCCGTTTCCACGCTGTTCCTGTTGCCGTTTCTCAGCAACCTGAAAACTGGCAAGGGAATCCTGTACCGCTTTTTCACCCTCACCAGCCTGGTATCCTATTCCATGTACCTGCTGAACCTGTCCGTTGTCATCCTCTGGATCAATCATCATCTGCCCTCTTTCTTTCCTGCTTCTCCATATTTCCGATACGGTTTTTTCTGGCTGCTCACCTATTCCATGTCCATCCTGCTGTACAAAAATTTCGAAGTACCCATGACCAGGCTGAGGGAAAAAATAACTTTCATGAAATGATCTTCGTACGGGAAATTTCACTTCCTGAAGCCGTTCCGGCATGCATGGATTTATCCGGGTCATGGAAAACCACCTGCCGTGTTTCATCGCCGCACCTGTCCCGCTATTCAGTCGCCTCCTTTGCCGGTTCCCGGCCCGCTCCTTTCTATCCCAGCCAACCCATGCTCCCTTTTTACCGCTGTATTTACGGTCTGCTGAAAAAGTAATGAAGATACATTATTGCCCTGGTTAAGTACAATTTTATAAGGAACTTTCAAATTCTATTGATATTTTGTCACTTTTTATACTTGATGAAAAAGTAACCATCCCGATAAACTGTAAGTTGGGACTTATTGATTATTAATACATATGAACAAAAGCTATTT
>CAYWHE010000238.1:0-5612 GCA_964458125.1 uncultured Flavobacteriaceae bacterium
GCACGGGCCTCATCGCCTCCGGTTTGGGAATGGCGCAGGGTATGGGCATTTATTAACCCAAGCCTGCTGCTGCCGTATATATTCAGTTCATCTAACCACAGGCTGTCTTTACTGGATATCCGACTTGAAATCCTGAGCAAATGCTGTTGATCCAACAGTCATCAGTAAAATAAATGGCAGCCGGAAAATCATGCGTTGCTTATCAATATATGGCATACCCTGAGGTGGTAGAGACTGCAGATCCAAACTCCTCCTTTAACTGAATGTTACACCAGATGTAGCTGATTCGGTTTTGCTGGTTAGCATCCTTATAGTTATTCACGCAAACAAAACCATTTGTGGCCCAAAATACTTTTGGGTCCTCATTAACTCTCAGCACCACTTCACCCTGCTTAACAGGAAAGGCAGGTACAATCCGGTAAACTCCCTCCAGGGTTTGATCAAACGGGGTCAGATCAAGTGTGTTGAACGTAAAGAGCAACCCCTTGTTGGGTGTAAGCAGCCCATAGATTTCCACATCATTACCGTTGCCGGCAAAGTTGAGAATGTTGGTCTGGGTTTGGGTGTAATTAATGGATCCAACGTTGTGTGTCAGCGCCGGAGGCGAACAGGGAGGTGTGTCGAAAGTAAAAGTAGCCAGGTTTACCGTAGATTCCTTTACACAACTGTTTACGGTAGCCTTTACCTTGTATGCACCATTCGTGGCAGAACTAGCATTGGGCCGGTATGGGTTCTGAACGTTCGATGTAAATCCTCCTGGTCCCGTCCAGGAATAGGAAGCGCCTGAAATGCTGCTGGCATACAGCCTCAGGGTATCCGTTGCAGGTGCTGCAATTCCGCTGGCTGTAACGGCAGGTACGCCATTGCATGGATCGGAGGAAGAAGAATCGTCATCACTACTTTTTTTACAGGATGTGATCATGGAGAACACAACAAAACAGGCAAGGCCTGTGACAATAGTTAATGTTTTCATAGGTTTGTTTGGTTTAAGTATTTATTTTTTAACATAAGAATTTCTTGACTCCTGAATGGTAAGGATACCTTCCTCCGTTTCCTTTTTAAGGCGTATGAGGTTGTTGATTCTTGTACTGTTGGCATGCTTAACTTTAACTCAATACTTTTCAAAATTCCAGTGAGCAATAGGGAGCATAATGCTCCGTTGAAATGTATGTTAGCTTCCTATCTTCAATAATTCGGAAATGAACCGGAGCTTAGGACTTTTTATTCATTTAATCTTTTCGGTAAACAATTGAGATAGTTGCCATGTTTGGTTGTTGTGAAATTCATGGTAAATCTAAGCAATTAAATAATACGGGGTAAACAATGGGGTAAACAATTAATGTTTTATGGTGCTTTTATTTGCTTAAACATGCTTTAGTCCAATAGTAAAAAGTCTGTCTTAGCCCCCAGTTTGACTGGACGAAAATAATAAATTAATTTAGCCTCTGTAGAATTAGAGAATGATAAAGTATTCCCCACTCTAAGTTCTACGATTTGATCATTCTTAAAATAATACTGATGATGATGTGATGTAAATAACGGTGTTTCATATTCAGATCCATGAGTCCACCTGGATTATGGAAGTCTTTTCCCCCCGGCCGGTTCAATAGTAAAACATGCGCCCTGTCCTTCCTGGCTTTCGAAGGTAAGTTTGCCTCCGTGTGACTGGATAATTTCATAGCTGATGGAGAGGCCAAGACCGGTGCCATCCCCGGGAGGTTTGGTGGTAAAAAAAGGCTGAAATATTTTATTTTTTACGGAAGCCGGAATGCCGTTGCCATTATCTGAAATATTAACGACCGCCATTTTATCCTTCACCAGTGATTGAACAAACAGGCGGGGTTGAAATGCGGGATCGTTTTTTTGTTTTTCCTGTATGGCATAAAAGGAATTGTTAAACAGGTTCAGCAACACACGTGAGATTTCTTTGCTGATCAGCATCACCCGGGGCATGGACTGAAGGTCAAAGGCCATTTCACAGCGGAAACCTGGTGTCAGGGCCATCCAGTTCTGATAAGCCATGTTGGCTGTTTGTCTGCTAAACTGATTCAGGCTGATGAGTTCATATTCTCCTGCACGGTTCTGACTGTGATCAATCATGTTTTTAACAATATTCTCCGCCCGTCTGCCGTGTTGCTCAATTTTTGTCAGGTTATTTTCGATCAGCAGCATAACATCCTTTTGTTCCTCGGCATCAGGAGCAGGTGGGTGTCAATAAGCTTTTTCAGAGTTTATGGAAAAGCCTGAAATCTTCACTTTTGTTTTTTTCCGGTTTCCCGGAACCCACTTTTATACAATGAAAATGGCATTTCGCTCAATACGTCCTGCTGATCTGAACGACCGGGTTACCTTCGTCATACTCATAAAAAATACTGAAAATGAAGACAACCCCGATTGCTCAACCCGG
The DNA here is from genome assembly GCA_964458125.1 of uncultured Flavobacteriaceae bacterium. Taxonomy (GTDB): domain Bacteria; phylum Bacteroidota; class Bacteroidia; order AKYH767-A; family OLB10; genus CAYWHE01. The sequence goes on from CAYWHE010000238.1 coordinate 2,408, forward strand.
ATACCTGTTCATTCTTCGACTGGTTATCATCCTGATTATATGTTTCGCCACCGGAATACAACGGACGAATGCACAGTCCTGGAACCTTACCGGAAATGCAGGCACCAGCGGCAGCACGAATTTTATCGGTACGACGGATAATACCAGTCTGAAGGTAAAAACCAACAATGCCTTGCGGATCACGGTGCAAAGCGGCGGAAAGGTGGCCATTGGTTCCCATACTCCGGTTTTTAAGCTGGATGTGAAGGGGGGGAGCATTACCACAGATTCCTTGTACCGCATTGCCGGCGTGCCGGTAATCAGCCGCAGCGCTTCCAATGCCATACAGGTAGGCAATGCTACGGCAACGGTAGGCATAGGCACGTCAACACCGACACAGAAACTGGAAGTTGCGGGCATGATTTACAGTACCAGTGGAGGCTATAAATTCCCGGACGGCAGCGTACAAATCACGGCCGCACCGGCTGTGGCCGCCAATCCCCAGTTGTCAAATCTAGCTGCAACGGCCGTTAACGCCAGTCTTCTTCCGGCCGCCACCGCCACACATGCTCTGGGTTCGGCTTCTTTACGATGGAGTACCCTGGCCGGCTCCGTGCTTGATATCAAAACAACAACTACAGCCGTTCCGGCCATTATTGACGGGGCTTCGGGCATGTATATGAAACTAAACGAAAACGGCACGTACCGTGGTTATCTCGGTTCTTATGCTGGTAATCCACAGGATGTTGATTTCGGCACGGGTAGTTCCAACACGCTGGGCGCCGTACACCTGGCGCTTCGAGGCATTCCGGCTTTAACGGTGGCCAGTAATGGCAGCGTAGGCATTGGCATTACCCAGCCTGCGGCCGGCTTGCATGTGTTATTCAACAGCGCCCTGACAGATCCCCACCTTAGGCTGGAACAAGACAACGGGGATTACGCGCGACTCACCTTTTCAAATACAACAACCCCGGGCTACTGGACGATTGCCGGGCATAACGATTCCATCCTTTCCAACTCCCGCCTGAATTTTTACAACAGCGCCACCGGTGACGTCCTCAGTGTAACCGGTAACGGCAACGTTTGTATTGGGACAGGAACTCCAGCTGCAGGATATAAATTGTCGGTGGCCGGAAAGGTGATCTGTACCGAAATGAAGGTCCAGGCACAGGTCAACTGGCCGGACTATGTTTTTGAAAAGGATTATATCCTGCCTTCCATGGATGAAGTGAAGGAGTTTATTCAAACCAATCATCACCTTCCCGGTGTTCCTTCGGCGGCAGCTATCGAACTGCAGCAGGGTGTCGAGGTAGGGGCCATGCAGGCCATCCTCCTGAAAAAGGTGGAAGAACTGACCCTGTATGTCCTGCAGCAACAGGATGAAATCAGCAGGATTAAAAGCGGCTTACAGGCCAGGAGTAAATAATGTTGAACCAATATGCCGGCCTGGAAATTTCTTCAGACCAAAAAGGAAATGAAAATGAAAAATAACCTCCTGATCATAGCGCTCTCTTTCATGTCCTTGTTTTCCGTTGCGCAAAAGCCGGAACCTCCATTCCCGCCTATGGACCTGAAGAATGAAAAATTCAGCGACATCAAACTGAAATTGAACGAATATCTGGTCAAGCTGAAGGAAGGGGATTTCGATTTTCGGGTGTCAAAGGATGGCTATGCCGAAAACACTAGTCTTTCGAGACGTCTGCGCTTCTGGATGCAGGACATGGACCAGCACCTCGATGAGCATGGTTATGTTTTCAATTACCAGGAAAAAAACAGGCTGGAATACCTGAAAGTCATCGGGAACCGGGAGGGAATGAACAAAAGTTCTTCTTTAATTTCCAGTGGCAACTGGCATGTACTTCCCGTCAACCAGTTTTCACCCTCGAATTGGGGACAGGGCCGTACGAATTGCCTGGCCATCGATCCCTTCAACGTTGACATCATCTATGCCGGCGCTATTGAAGGCGGCGTCTGGAAAACCGCCGACGGAGGGGCTTCCTGGAGCTGCATCACCAATCATCTGGCGTTACCTGCCATTGGCTGCATTGCCATACACCCGTTGCAGCCGTCCACCATATTTATTTTCACCGGTGCCCGGGGCAATAACATTAAATATTATGAAACCGGTTTATATTCCCAGGGCATCTACGTCACCTATGACGGTGGGCAAAACTGGTACCGGACGGGGTTGTCGTTTAATACTTCCGCCAAGGTGCTTTCCGGCGCCATCCGGTTTTCCCCTGTGAATCCCAATGTTTTGCTGGCGGCCACCAGCGTGGGTGTTTTCCGTTCAGCCGACGGGGGAGCCAGCTGGGACACTACGGTTACAGGGTTGTTTTGCGATCTCGAATTCAAACCGGGAACAATGACCTGTTATGCCACGGACACCACCGGCATTTACAAGTCAACGGATGAGGGCCTTACCTGGACAAAGATTCCGGATTCGGCTTACCCCTTGTTTAATCCGCCCCCTGTTCATCCCTGTGCAGCCGAAATAGCCGTTTCACCGGCCAGTCCGGGTGTGCTATACGCCTATTATTACAGCGATTCCCGTGCGACGGTTTACAAGTCCAATAATTCCGGCGGGTCCTTTTCCTTTATGAATGAAGTGTGGAATTTCGATTCTCTGCAGAACTGGTACAACTACGCTTTGGCCGCATCGCCTGTGAACAGTGCAGTGGTGTATCTGGGAAAATTTTCGTGTTACCGGTCTGTCAACAACGGACTTACCTTTAACCAGAATGTAAACGGACTGCATGTGGATCAGCATGAGGTGGTGGCCCTGAACGATACGGTTGCCTTTGCCGCCAATGACGGGGGCGTATATAAAACCACGAACGGGGGGACGGACTGGAACATGATCAGCGCCGGTATCAACAATGCGGCTTATATCGGCATTGCCGGTTACCCTGGGAATCCCAACTATTTTTTCGGCGGCACCTGGGATAACGGGGCCTTGCTGTACAATAACGGCTGGCTGCAGGGAGTCAATTCCGGAGACCGTGGGGATTGCCTGATTAAACCGAATGATACATCCGTTAAATATTTATCTGTTCTGGCGCTGACCCGTGAACTATACCGGATGAATGGCAATAACCCCCTCGTCAACATTACCCCGTGGGCGGGATGCAATTGTGTGGACCAGACTCCCTTTTATCCGCATAAACTCTATTATCAGAACCCCTTAAACCCAAACAGCATTTATACGATTTCCAGGAGGCTGTAC
>CAYWHE010000239.1:0-5580 GCA_964458125.1 uncultured Flavobacteriaceae bacterium
CGATCGCAAAGAAGCAGAACAGTTGAACCTGCTGTTGGACAGGTTACGGGGTTAGCCCGGTTTGATCACGGTTACCAAATCCGGGATTCCGTTAGTAAAGGCCATGAATATACGACCGCTGGCAGGCTTAAAATCTGGAACGGTTTTAACTTATTAAACGGAGGTTATCATTTTACTTGTTGAATTTGGTTGGTATCCCGGATGTAAAGGATTCAGGAAATAATGGGATTGGGTTAATTGAAATGATTGACAGTCCCGGCATTCCCGGGAAATGAAATTAAATGGAAAGGAGATGGCTGTGGTGCTGAATATGGATGAGTTTGCAGAACGGGTTCTGGAAAGGGAAATTCCAATTCTCGATTCCAGGAGTGAAAAGGAGTTCCTCAAAGCGCATATTCCGGGAGCCCTGAACCTGCCCCTGTTAACCAATGATGAACGTGTGCAGGTCGGAACATTATATAAACAAAAGGGCAGGACAGAAGCTGTAAAAAAGGGATTTGAGCTGGTAGGTCCCAGGTTTGCTGAGATTATTTCCAATGCGGAAAAAATGGCTCCCGGCAGGGATGTTCTGCTTTATTGCTGGAGAGGTGGTATGCGCAGCAACATCATGGCCTGGCTGCTGCAAATGGCCGGATTTCGTATAACCCTGCTGAAGGGAGGTTATAAAGCCTTCCGCCATTGGGCCCTGGAACGTTTTAACCTGCCAGGGAACATGCTTGTTTTGGGTGGAAGGACGGGCTCAGGTAAAACAGAATTATTACAGGCTTTACAGAAATCCGGCGAAGCGATAATAGACCTGGAAGGTCTTGCTCATCATAAAGGATCCGCGTTTGGTGCCCTCGGACAGGAGCCGCAGCCCAGCAACGAACATTTTGAAAACGAACTGGCCCTGATGTGGCATTCGGTTAAGGATAAACCGGTGGTATGGCTGGAAAACGAAAGCCGTTCCATCGGGTCCAACCTGCTGCCCCTGGGCCTGTATGAGCAATTGAGGCAGGCGCCCGTCATTGAACTCGTCATGGATGAGGCGATACGGAAAAAAAGAATACTCGCTGAATACGGACATTTTTCGACAGATGACCTCGCTGCCAGCACCCAAAAAATCGCCAAAAGACTTGGAGGAAAGCGGCTTAAGGATGCGCTTGCTTTTCTGGATCAGGGTGACCTTTCCGGCTGGGTGGAAATTATGATGGAATATTATGATCATGCCTATCAGTACAGCAGTAGCCAACGAAGCCAGTTGCTCGTCTTCCCGCTGGAATTCAGTCATGACAGGATGAATCTGATGGTTCCGCCGGTATTGGAACAGGGTAGAAAGATCATGGCGAGACCGGAAATAAAAACGGGTTCTTAGACTTTTAAAACAAACTGTTTATTTGCTCAGGATAAAAAATTCCGTCCTCCTGTTCTTTGCCCTGTTTTCTTCCGAGGTATTTGGCAGCAGGGGTCTTGATTCCCCGAATCCCTTGCTCGATACCCGTCCGGCAGAAATACCCAGTTTCAGAATATAGTCGCTGACCGCTTTTGCCCGGTCATCAGAAAGATTTTGGTTGTCGATGGTTTGTCCCATGTCATCGGTGTGCCCCTGTATCTGGACCCTCACACCGGGATTCTTTTTTAAAAATTCAGCAAAGTTGATGATCATGATTTCTGCACTTTCGCTGAGTACGGCAGAATTTCGTTCAAACTGTATGTTGTTCAGCGGGTAGGAACTACCCACCTCAATTTTTTTCAGGGCCACATCCAGCCTGACAGGAATCTGCAGTGCCGAGTCCTTCCTGGACATGTATGTATCGTTAAAGGCATACCCTTCCTTTTTAGCACTCAGGATGTAATCATTGTCAAACAGTACCACCGAAGCGTATTTTCCCGTCAGGGTATCGTAATCAATATTGATGCTTTCCTTGGTCGCAATATTTTTAAGTTCAATTTTAGCTGCCAGCGGTACTGTATTATTGGCATCGCGCAATTCTCCCTTGATGAATAATACCTGTTCAGGCCTGATTTCTTTGTACAATTCAAAACTATAGATATCATAATTCAAACGACCGTTAATTTTATTGGAAGCAAAATAGGCTGTCCTACCATCAGTGGCTACAAAAAAACCAACCTCGTCATTTTCCGTATTGATGGGATAACCCAGGTTAACCGGTTTCCCCCAGTTTCCTTTTTCGTCTTTCTTACTGATGAAGATATCGTAGCCTCCAAGTCCGGGAAGACTGTCGGATGAAAAATAAAGGGTTTTATTATCGGGATGTATGAATGGAGACTTTTCATTACCGGTGGTATTAATAACCTCACCCAGCCGGACCGGGTTACTCCATTTTCCGTTTCCGGAATGCGTGGTTTTATACAAATCACTCGTGCCGTTCACAGAATCCCTGTAGGATGCGAAGTAAAGGGTTTTTCCGTCAGGGGAAATACTGGGTTGTGCATCCCATTGCATCGGGTCATTTATGTGTGTCCCTAGATTTTTAATTTCTCCCCACTGATCATCTTTATCTTTATCGGAGAAACAGATATCGAAATTTCCGTTGATGTTGGAGGTAAAAAAAAGATGCTTATCATCTATACTGATGGATGCGCTTCCTTCATTGTTGGTATTGGCCTTGTTAAAGGGAAAAGGCATCGGTTCCCCTTTGTCAAATTTTCCGTTTTTTCGCTCGCTGTACATAAATTTCTCAACACTTACCGGGGTCAGGGAATTCCTGGATGATTGTTCAAACCGGCGGGTGAAAAAACAAAAGTCATTGTCTGGCGAGATGCAGGGAAGGTACTCCGGATCGGAGGTGCTCAATCCTTCCACTGGTACCGGATTAAAAGGTACCGGGTGCTGGTACAAACCTGCCCGGAAAATTTTCACGCCTGCGGTTTTTTCCATGTCATCAGGAGCATTGCCGAATTCCAGAAATTGTTTCAGGTACTTCACGGCTTCGGCATAATCCCGCTTATCGCAAAAGTAGGATCCCAACCTGTAATAGGGAGTATACCCCACATCCGGGCATTTTTCAATGCTTTTCAGGTAATTGTCCTTCATGGATTTATAGTCCTTTCTCGTATAGGCGATATCACCTTGTAGCCGGTAGGCATCTGCCAATTCAGGGTCTTCTTCGAGCGCTTTGGTACACCAATCCAGGATTTCCTTGAATTCACGGTGCTTAGCCCTGGCATCCAGGGCCTGCTCGTAATATTTGCTGGCCTTTTTATTTTCACTGGGAGGACAGGTGCTTTTATCCTGAGCAAAACAGGAAAAAGCAATATTCATAACCAGAATGAAAACTACGCCAGCTGTTTTCAATTGAAATTTCATGTTTGGAATTCGGATCACCAGTTGTACATAACTATAGGGTTTGCCAGTTGTACAGGGAGGAACACCGGTTATTTTGGTTTCTTAAACAGGTTTTTCAATTGGTCCTCAGCGGCCTTTTTGGCTTTTTCTTCCGCTTCTTTTTTCAGACGATCCGCTTCTGCTTTTGCTTTGGCTTCCGCTTCTCTTTTCAAACGGTCAGCTTCCGCTTTAGCTTTTTCCTCCGTTTCCTTTTTCAGGCGGTCGGCTTCAGTCCTGGCTTTATCCTCAAGTTCTTTTTTCTTCTTTTCAAATTCTTCTTTGGCTTTTTCGCCCAGATTTTTAATCACGGAAGCACCGCCTTCCCCCAGACTTGTTTTGATGACCGGTTTAGTTACCGTTCCCCCGATCAGGGCTTTCACATTGATCGGGTCCGGAATAGATACGCTGGTTCCGGCTGCGGCATTGGCTTTGGCAAGCAATCCGGATATGGCCGTGTTAACCTGGTTTCCCATGAGCGATTTGGGTATGCTCATAATCATCGTATAGTCTATGCTCTGATCAAATCCGTTCGAACCCTGTATAGTGGTTTTTGCTCCTGCCAGGTTCACATCAAAGGGATCCACATTTACCCTTCCGTCTTTAAATCGGAAGGAAATATGGACGTCATTCAACTGAAGTTGTTTGAACTGGGTAATTTTAACCGCATCCGCAAGTTTATTCAGCACTTCAAAGTTGCTGAGGGTTACGGAGCCTGTTTTCAGGTTGCCGGCGCCATTTAATGTGTTCAGCACCGGGTTCATCTGCTGATCAAGCACGGTAGACAAGGCAAGTGAGGCACCGTAACGGCCATTGCAACGTTCGGCAACAGGTGCCAGTTTTTTGACCGTTTGAAATGTTTGGACCGTTTTCTGAATATCCGCATCCCGGATTTCAAGACTTAGGTCCATCTCGGGTTTTTTGATGTCTTTTGTGGAATAGCGCCCCTTCATGCTGATGGTGCCATCCAGCATGTTAAAGATTAAATTTTTCATATTCAGTGACTGACCTGCCAGGTCAACCTGTCCTTTCACATTTTCAAGTACCATGTTGTTGTAAAGAATTTTCCCGATTCCGGCATATAAAGAGAAGTTGATATCCGCCGGGACTTCCAATACGGTCATGGCCGTGGTATCCATAGCCGCTGTCTTTGTATCAGCCTCGGTTCCCATCAGTTCATCCAGGTTGAGTAACCCGGATGTCAGGTCAAGTGAACCGGAAAGTGGCTGATCTTTAAACATGTAGGCCAACAAATTGTCCAGTTGACCTTTTGCCTGTAAATCGGATTGACCGGTCTTTACATGACAGTCATTTAAAGCCACTGATTTTGGATTGAAGCTCAAATCCAGTGTGTTGATCAGGATTCCGTTTTTAAAATCCTCACTCCTGTAATTCATCCCGTTAAGAATCAGATGGCCTGAGGCTTGAAATTCCTCGTATTTTTTTTGTTCAATGGCCGATATTTTACCTTGGGCTGTCACGTCTATATCCAACTGCCCGTTCAGGTTGGTTCCTTTTTCCATCGGTATGATTTTCGGAATATTTGCCAGATCTATTTTTCCCTTTACAAATGCATCAATGAAGGGGTCCGAAACTGGGTTTCGCACCGACATGCGGGCATCAAAGGGCTGGGAGGCGAGTTCGGCATGCAACCGGGGCATGTCTATCCGGGTATGATCAAGAATTCCGTCGGCATTCAGGATTTTCAGATCCATTTGTACGTTGCTGACCGATGCCGGCAGGGCAGGATATTGAAACATGCCGTTTTGTATCAGTACATTCAGTCCGAAGCCGGGCATTTGTTTATCATTGTACAGGCCTTTCACGAATCCATCGAGGGCAAGTTTCCCGGAGGATTTAAGATCCTTAAAGCCTTCCCGGTATACGCCAGGCAACAGGGAAATAAAATTTCTGAATTCACTTTTACGTGCATTAAATTTCAGGTCCGTTTTAATATCCTTACCCGGCATAGCCACGTAACCATCAAACGCCAGTGCCAGTTCATTCAGGCTAAGTTCATTATCTTTAAAGGTATAGGTGGATGCCGGAATGTTTACTTCCAGGTCGGCCTTCAAAGTTATACGGGTTTGATGGAAATAGGGAATCGTACCATACCTGAAATCAAAAGCTTCGATATTGGTTTGTGTGGATAATAGGAAAACATCCTGGGTAAAATCGCCTTTACCGGAATGGTAGAGCCCGGCAAGAACGGCCTTCATGCCGCCTTCCTCGTCTGTATAACGGATCAGGCCTTT
>CAYWHE010000240.1:0-5503 GCA_964458125.1 uncultured Flavobacteriaceae bacterium
ATATCGTGTTCATAATCCGTCAGATTTATGCAGTAAAATTATTCAAATAAGAGAAGATATTGCTACTTTTGGTAAAAATGAACTGAATTTAACTTATAATTGATGACCGGAACACCTGGTGAAACTGATGCCTGTCATAGGACCCGATGATGGCATACCTTTATTGGCACTCTTCAGGTACAGACCTTTGAATTATGGTGACACAATGGAAAAAGGGCCTTGCAAATTTCCGGAAATTTCTGGATGAGGCCGGGCAAACCACCGACTTTGCCATCCGTTTTTTCAGAGAAGGATTCAAACCCCGTTACGAATTCCGCGAACTGATCCGACAGTGTTACCTGAACGGCTATAATTCCATGCCGCTGGTAGCTACTACCGCCTTCATTATGGGGCTGGTGCTGACCGTACAGTCGCGGCCCACCCTGGAAGAGTTCGGTGCGGAAAGCATGCTGCCGGCCATGGTGACCATTTCTGTGGTCAGGGAAATCGGACCGGTCATTACCGCCCTGATCTGCGCTGGCAAAATCGGATCCAGCATCGGGGCTGAACTGGGCTCCATGAAAGTTACCGAACAGATTGACGCCATGGAAGTTTCCGGAACCAATCCATTTAAATACCTCGTCGTTACCCGTGTGCTGTCCACCACCCTGATGGTACCCGTACTCGTACTGATTGCCGATGCCATTTCCATTTATGCCTCTTACCTGGGTGTGAATTTAAAAGATGTGGTGAGCTGGCACCTGTTTTATAATAAGGTATTTAATTCCCTTGAATACAGCGATTTTATACCGTCCATTATCAAATCCTTTTTCTTCGGTTTTGCCATTGGCATTATCGGGTGTTATAAAGGATATAATTCTGACAAGGGGACAGAGGGCGTTGGTGTGGCAGCCAATTCATCGGTGGTGGTATCTTCCCTCATCATCTTTATCCTGGACCTGCTGGCCGTACAGGTCACGGATATCCTCGGACTCAACTGATATGACCGAAGCAACTGCAAAACCTACAGCAAAAACCCGGGGAAAGGAAGTGGTTCTGACCATACGGGATCTGAGCAAGTCCTTTGGAAAAAACAGGGTTCTCGATCATTTCCACCTGGAACTCCGAAAAGGAGAGAACATTGTGGTATTGGGAAAATCAGGCTCCGGTAAATCGGTTCTCATCAAGTGTGTGGTTGGTTTGCTGAAACCAGAAAACGGTTCGATCCGGATTTTCGAAAATGAAGTGCTGGACCTGAACCAGGATGAGCTGGATCATTTACGGGTGCGCATCGGTTTTTTATTTCAAAGCAGCGCCCTCTATGATTCGATGACGGTACGCGAAAACCTGGAGTTTCCCATGCGCAGGCACTGGATCAGCAAAACCCGTGAGGAGGTTGACGAACTGGTTCAGGAAGCCTTGTCGAATGTGGGATTACTGCATGCCATGGATATGATGCCCGGGGAGCTTTCGGGCGGCATGCGCAAGCGTATCGGTCTGGCGCGTACGCTGATCCTGAAACCGGAAATTGTGCTTTACGATGAACCCACTACCGGGCTCGATCCAATCACCGGCAGGGAAATCGTTCAACTTATGCTGGATCTGCAGGAAAAATACCAGACTTCATCCATTATCATCTCCCATGACATGAGCGTGGCCCGCATGACGGCCAATCATATTATCGTATTATACGATGGCAGAAATTATGCAGAAGGCACGTTTGACGAATTGAAAAAATCCGAAGACCCTAAAATCAAACAATTTTTTGAATATCGATCATGAGCAAAGAAAATACCCGATCCCTGAAACTGGGAATATTCGTCATCACCGGCACGGTACTCCTGATTACTGCGCTTTACCTGATTGGCAGCAAGCGAAACCTGTTCAGCAATACGGTCACCATCAGTGCCACCTTTTATAATGTAAACGGCCTGATGCCCGGAAACAATGTACGTTACTCAGGAATAGACGTTGGAACAGTGGATAAAATCATGATCACCAACGACACCGCCATTATTGTGCGGATGGTCATCGAAAAGAAAATCAGGCCATTTATCAAGAAAAATGCAGTAGCCAGCATCGGCACGGACGGCCTGATGGGAAATAAACTGGTTAATATTAATTCCGTTTCCGAACAAGCCCAGGCCATTGAGGAAGGCGACATGCTCATCTCCCTGCGGCCGGTGGAAACGGATGAAATGGTGCGGACGCTGAACCAGACCAATAACAACCTGGCAACCATCACCAGTGATATTAAAAACCTGACGCAGAAATTCAACCGCAAGAATAATGTATTTCATATTCTGACCGATACGGTGACCGCAGAAAATATCCGGGATGCTTTCCGGGAATTCCGCAGCGCTGCCCAAAACGCTGATGAAATCACCCAGCGGGTGAATTCGGTAGTGATGGATATCCAGCAGGGTGACGGGGTAATCGGAAGCCTGGTGTACGATACGGCAGCCGCCGATAAAATCGGTTATATCATCACCAACCTGCAGCATATTTCCGATTCCATCGGGCTCATCGCCTCCCAGCTCAATACGTTTTCCCGGAACCTGAACGACCCGGGCGGTCTGGCTTATTCCCTGCTGAAAGATTCCGTGATGACCACCGACGTCCGACAAACCCTGAACAATATCAATCAGAGCGCTGCCAAACTAAATGAAAACATGAAGGCCATGCAGCGGAATTTTTTATTCAGGAAGTATTTTAAAGAAAAGGAAAAGGCGGATAAGAAAAAATAATCCGAAAATCCGGATTTCCGCTTCATATGGTAGCCGTTACGAGTCCGGTTTGGCTCATTCCGTTTCCGGGTCTTTTTTCAAAACAAACCACAGGGCCTGACGAAATTCCGGCAAGCAGGTCCGTCCTCCCGCTTCCTGCAGGCCAAAGTCCTCAACCGAGCGAAAGACGGGAATCGAACCCGCGGCCTCAACCTTGGGAAGGTCGCGCTCTGCCAGCTGAGCTACTTTCGCTAATTCCTGCAAAAGTTTCAAAAAATCAGGAGAAATCAAAATCCCCGACGGGTAAAGCAAAAATTGTTTGGAAGTCTTATGCTTTTTTTCTAATTTGCCAACCAAATAATAAAAGTCATGAAAGCCAAAATTTACACGATTATCAGTTTATTACTGCTGAATTTCAGTATCAGCAGCCTGCAGGCACAGGTTACTCCATGCAATCCGCCCACCGGCATGGCTACCACCAACATCAGCCAAAATTCGGCCAACGCCTCCTGGGCCACCGTTAACGGTGCTGTGATTTACAATGTACGGTACCGCTTGCAGTCCCAGCCCAACAATGCGTGGACCGTATTAACCACCCAGATCGGCAATATTACGCTGGGCAATCTCTTATGCAATTCGGGATACGAATGGCAGGTTCAATCGGGCTGCCCGGGTCTTAACGGTGCGCTCGTCCTCAGTAATTTTACGGGCTCCACCTTGTTCACTACGCTTTCCTGTACCAATGTATGCCCGGTGCCGACAGGCTTATTTGTCAACAACATCACCAGCACCTCGGCCAAACTTCACTGGAACAATACCGGTGCAAGCAATTACCGTGTTCGTTACCGCAAGGTTGGTACGGCAACCTGGTCCTTCAAGTATCCCGCTGCCAATCAGGTAACCGTTTCCGGTTTACAGGCTGCCTCCCTTTATGAATGGCAGGTACGAAGTAAATGTCTTGCACCCTCCGGTACTGTTTTAAGCAACTGGTCAAATACCAATGTTTTCCAGACAACCGGCGGAAACAACTGCCCTGTGCCCACCAACCTGACTGCCGGCAATGCTGGCGCCGTGAACAGCAAATCACTGCAGTGGAGCAACACGGGAGCTTCCTATTACAATGTGCGCTACCGTGGAGTCAACACAGCCACCTGGACCTCGCTGATTGCCCAGACCAATTCCATCATCATTACCAATCTGCTGCAAAATGCCAGTTACGAATGGCAGGTTCAAAGTGTCTGTCTGGTCAATGGAGCCATTATTCTCAGCGCATGGTCGGCGTCTGCTTATTTCACCAATCCGGCGCCCATGGAATTATCGCCTAACCCGGCCTCCGAAAAGTTGTTCCTGAACTACCAGGCTCGTGAGGAACAACCCGTCACGATCACCATCCACGACTTCCTGGGTGTGCCGATGACGACTGAAAGCAAGAGGGCCTTTAACGGTTCTAATGAATACGAAATCAATATTGCCAACCTGAAAAACGGCTTTTATTACCTCATCATCACCACCAGTGAAGGACAACAGGCCAGCAGGTTCTGTGTGAAAAAATAATTTATAAACACAGGTTATAAAAAAAAGGCCGGGGAGCATATTCCTGGCCTTTTTCTTTGATATAAAACATCACTGTCGCTCCGCTTCCTTCAACGGCTGACCCTTCATCTGATCCGACTGTTTCCTGCCGGGAACCCGCCCCTTCTTCGACTTATCAAACCGCACAAATATATTGATCCATAAACTCCTTGACCAGCGAAAAGTAAAGGGGGACAAACCAATAACGGTTAAGGCAAAAAACGTTAAAAACACGGATATGCTCATATGAATGACCAATATGTTCAGGGCATACCAAAGTATGAACCAACCTGCCATCAGGGCATAGGATACAAACATGGCCCCGTAAAAATAGCCGGGCTCCTTGTCAAACAGTTCCCCGCAATGTCCGCAATACCGCTCCATCTGAAGCCCGTTTTTAAAGCTGTATGGGTTGCTATTGGTAAATACCCTTCCGGTATGACACCTGGGGCACTTATTGGCTACGGTGGAATATAACACTTCTGAGATCAGCATAACTTCATCGCTCGTACCAGGAACCGGTCCATTCACGCCATTTAACTCAGACCGGAATCCTGAATATTAAGTTGCAAAGATAGGGAGCAAATGGTTCCGGGAAGGTGACAAAAGTCACAGGAAGAAAAGGTACTGAACTTACCCCTAACCGGATTCAAATATAACAGGTAACCGGCCACACCACAGTCCTTGATATCAGAAATGCAATTAAGTGTTTTTATATAAGTCCGGTCAACTGCCAATCGAGTAGTGGCGCCCGCGCGGGAATCACAGTCCTAACACCAATTACCAGCAGTATGGTTGCAAGGATTTTCCGAATCACATTTATCATGGACTGGCTATTTCAGAACAATTAATTTTTCCATTCGACTAAAATTCCCTGATTTTACCTCAATCATAAAGACTCCCTCCCTAAAATCACCGGTATTGACCTCCAATCTGTCATTTTCCATGCACTGTTGAAAATATTTCAATCTTCCGGTCATTTCATAAATCTGTACCGTCACCGGTTCGGACAAGTCTTTAAATATAATGGTAAATCCATCCCTTGCTGGGTTTGGAAACAGGGTTAAATGGTCTTCAGCGCCCGGTTCAGTTATGCCAACACCGGTTATGGAATAGCATGCGGAAGTGTCGGTACAGCCGCTTTTATATATTCTGACAGCATACGTTCCATTCAAACCGGGTGTGAAGGTATTACCTGTCTGCCCGGGAATGGGCAGATAGCCGTT
>CAYWHE010000241.1:0-5425 GCA_964458125.1 uncultured Flavobacteriaceae bacterium
ACAAATAAAATTTTCCATGTTGATACCTCGCAGCTTGCTGCGAGGAGGTTCATTCGACGGCTGTTTTACCGGATCATCTGAATATTCGCGGGATTATTTTATGGTTTGAGTAGCTTGGCTATCTTTGCGGTCAATTTTTCGGGAATCGAATGGATAAAAATTCAATCATCGGGCTGGTGCTGATGGGTGTCGTGCTGATCGCCTTTGGGATATGGAGCAGCCCGGATAAGGAAGAGATGGAAGCCATGAAGAGGCGCCAGGACTCCATTGCCGCACTTGAAAAAAAGGTGATGACAGACACCCTGCAGGGCATTCAAAACCTGAGCGCATCACCATCCCCTGAGCCGTCAGCTATCGACAGCAGCCAGGAAGCCGGCGTTTCCGATTCACTCCGGAAATTTCAGGCATTTGGCATGTTTGCCGCCGCGTCTGAAGGACAGGAGCAATTGCTGACGCTTGAAAATGAGTTCCTGGAAGTAACCCTGACCAACAGGGGGGGGAAGGTTAAATCGGTTCATCTAAAACAATATAAACGCTATGATGGCAGTCCCCTGGTGCTGTTTGAGGGTGACAGCAATGTTTTCGGACTGAATTTCTTTTCACAGAACCGGACGATTGCCACCAACAATCTTTTTTTCAAGCCTGTTCCCGTAGCGTCCGGGGCGAAAAACAGCATCAGACTCCGGCTCGAGGCCAGTTCCGGCAGTTACCTGGATTATGTTTATTCGCTTGAACCGAATTCCTACCTGCTTCAGTTTGATTTGCAGGCCATCGGCATGCAGCAGATTGTAGCCTCCAACTCCAATTACCTTGAGCTGGAATGGAAACAAAGTCTGCCCACGCAGGAAAAGGATATTCCCAATCAGCGCAGCGGCAGTGCCTTATATTACAAATACATCGATGATGATGTGGAGGAACTTTCCGCCACCGCAGATGATCAGAAATCGATAAAGACAAAAGTAAAATGGGTGGCTTTTAAACAGCAGTTTTTCACTTCTGTCGCCCTGGCCGACAACAGTTTCGACAAACCAACGGACATCAGCTGCAAAACCAATACGGCCTCCGAGACCGAAGTGAAGCAAATGGCCGCCCTGTTTTCCATTCCGTTTGAACATAAGGCGGCAGAAAATTTCAGCATGCAGTTTTATTACGGCCCCAACCATTATCAGACCTTAAAAAAAATCGGGTTTGACCTCGAAAAGCAGATCCCGCTTGGCTGGGGAATTTTTGGCTGGGTAAACAAATACCTGGTGATCCCGATATTTAATTTTCTGAACAGTTTCAATTTGAACTTTGGCCTGATCATTCTCATCCTGACCATTGTCATCAAACTTATTCTGACGCCCTTTACTTATAAATCATACCTCTCCACGGCAAAAATGAAGGTGTTGAAACCGGAGGTGGATGAAATTCAGGCCAAACGCGGGGATGATCCCATGAAAACCCAGCAGGAGCTGATGGCGCTGTACCGGAAGGCCGGTGTCAACCCGTTGGGCGGGTGCATTCCCATGTTGTTCCAGATGCCGATCCTGATAGCCATGTTCCGCTTCTTCCCGTCTTCCATTGAGCTGAGACAGGAAAGTTTTTTATGGGCTGAAGATTTATCCACCTATGATTCCATCCTGGACCTGAGTTTCAGCATTCCTTTTTACGGCAACCACGTCAGTCTCTTCACCCTGCTGATGACCCTGTCAACCCTGCTGTACACTTATGTAAACAACCAGATGGCTGTCGGTACCAATCCGCAGATGAAGTGGATGATGTACCTGATGCCCATTGCTTTTTTGGGATTCCTCAACAACTATTCTGCGGGTCTGAGTTATTATTATTTCCTGGCCAACATGATCAGCTTTGGCCAGCAGTACCTGTTCCGGGCCCTGGTGGATGAGAAAGCCATTCATGCCCGGATACAGGAAAATAAAAAGAAGCCGCAGACCGCCAAAAAATCAGGCTTTCAGCAAAGGCTGGAGCAGATGGCCAGGGAAAGAGGGTATAAAAAATAAACCGAAGATGAAAAGCCCGCGACTTATACGTATACCGGTATTGTTAGGATTGCTGGCTGTTGTTTTCCTGCTTTCCTGCAAGGGAACCAAACAGGCCGCACATTCCGGCGAGCCGGTTTCAACCGACCCGGACAGTCTTTTTGCCGCCATTGAGCGGACTCCCTGTTTTGGCCGTTGTCCCACTTATGTGATTTCCATTTATAAAAGCGGCTACGTGGTGTATGAAGGCAGGCAATTTGTTGAAAATATCGGTTTTTTTTATACCTTTATATCGAAAAAACAACTGGACGGCATATCGGCCATGGCTGACAAAACCGGGTTTGCAGGAATGAAAGACGCCTATCATGATCCGAACATCGTGGATGTACCCAGCACCTTCACCACCTGCCGGGTGAACGGAAAACTGAAAAGGATAGACAATACCTTCGGAGAACCACCTCAGGGGCTGCTTGATTTCGAGAGTTTCCTGGACAACATGTTCACCGGAACCAAGTGGACCAGGATACCGGGCTCCATCAGGGAGTGAATTACTCCGCCGCCAGCGGCGGGGATTTCATCCGGATAAATTAAACACGATAACAGATTACTCATGTCAACAACATTTGCACCAGGAAACGAGGTAAAGGCAGCAGAAACAGCCGACTTCCTCCCGTTAAACGGAACCGATTACGTAGAATATTATGTGGGCAATGCCAAGCAGGCCGCCTACTATTACCAGGCTGCTTTTGGCTTTTCGCTGGTATCCTATGCCGGCCCGGAAACCGGTGTGCGGGATAAGGTTTCCTATGTCCTGCAGCAGAATAAAGTCAGACTGGTGATGACTTCCCCCCTGCGCCCCGATTCACCGATCATGGAGCATATTGTCAGGCACAGTGACGGTGTGAAGGTACTGGCTTTAGGGGTGGATGATGCGGAAAAATCCTGGCAGGAAGCCACCAGTCGTGGCGCCCGCAGTGCCGAAGCGCCCAAAACCATCCGGGATGAATTCGGCGAGGTTAAAGTGGCATCCATTCATACCTATGGAGACACCCTGCATACTTTTGTGGAACGCAGGAACTACAAGGGGCCTTTTATGCCCGGCTATAAACCGGCAACCGGCAAATTTAAAGTTGTTCCCGTTGGCCTGCAGTATATCGACCATTGCGTAGGCAACGTGGAACTGGGAAAAATGAATGAATGGGTTCATTTTTATGAGCACGTGATGGGCTTTAAAACCATCATCACCTTTGACGACCAGGACATCTCCACTGAATATTCGGCCCTGATGAGCAAGGTGGTGAGTAACGGCAATGGCTATGTGAAATTTCCGATCAACGAACCGGCTGAAGGAAAAAAGAAATCACAGATCGATGAATACCTGGAATTTTATAATGGTCCGGGTGTGCAGCACATCGCCATCATCACCGACAACATTGTGGAAACGGTATCGGAACTGATCAACCGCGGTGTTGATTTCCTGACCGTACCTACCAGTTATTACGACACCCTGCAGGAACGTGTGGGCCGGATAGACGAGGACATTGAATCCCTGAAAAAACTGGGCATACTGGTGGATCGCGATGACGAAGGGTACCTGTTGCAGATCTTCACCAAACCCGTGGAGGACAGGCCAACGCTTTTTTATGAAATCATCCAGCGCAAAGGAGCCAAATCATTCGGCAAGGGAAATTTTAAGGCTTTGTTTGAGGCCATTGAACGGGAGCAGGCGCTGCGGGGTAACCTGTAACCTTTTCCGGCTCTTTTTATCGGTTCATTACGTTCATGTGCCGCGAAGACTGCCTGTGCAGGCGGCATCATCCGGGATCTTCCCGGAGACGCGCTCCGATGGCGCTGATGGCATAACCGGCTTTCAGCAGGCATTCTTCATATTCCTGCCCGGCATTCGATTGCGCGGTGATGGCGCTGCCGGCCGAGATGGAAAGATGTTGCGTTTGCGAGTCATACAGGAAACTCCTGATGATGACGTTCAGGTCAAAATCTCCGGAAGGACTGATGTACCCGGCGCAGCCGGAAAAGACCCCCCGCCTGGTTTTTTCATAGTCTTCTATCAGCTGCATCGCTCGTATTTTTGGAGCGCCGGTCATGGAGCCCATCGGAAAGGTCCTTTGGATGATATCCCGGAACGTTACCTTCGGGGCCAGGGTACAGGATACGGTTGAAATCATCTGGTGTACCCGGGGAAACGTATAAATGCCGAATAATTCATCCACGTGAACGGTTCCCCTTTCTGCCAAAGCAGACAAGTCGTTCCGGACAAGATCAACGATCATCACATTTTCCGCGCGCTCCTTTTCATTTTCAGACAATTCCTTCCTGCGGAGTTCATCTTCTTCTCTCCCTTCTGCACGGGATGCCGTTCCCTTCATGGGTTGTGACACCAGCCTGTTTTCTTTCTTTCTTAAAAAGCGCTCCGGACTGGCACCAATCAGGTACCGGTCGTTGATCCGCATATAACATGAAAAAGATGACGCCGTTTCCCGGTTCAGTAGAGCATACAGCGACAAAGGATCTTCCTTTACCCCGGCAGCATGGAAGGACAGGCAATAATTTAATTCGTAAACATCTCCGTCCAGGATGTGCCTGCTGATTTTTTCGAACTGCTCCACGTATTCCTTTTTCTTCATGTTACAATGGAAATCAATCGGTGCGGGTAAAACCGGTTCCCATAATGCAGTCTGGCAAATGGCCTGGTAACAGCGCTCGGCATTCGGGTAGGCAGGGCTTCTTTCATCCAGTATCAGCGTAACCCGGCGGTTCCTGCATAAGACCACCAACTCGGGAATGAAAAAGAATGCCGGCGGAAAGGGGATGGGATCGGGGTTGCGTGAATGCAACTTCCCGATCGTGTTTTTAATGTCATAGCCGATAAAACCGAACCACCATGCTTTTTCATTTTCCAGGGCCGTTTGAAAATCCGTCAGAAAATGTTCGTTCCCGGTGCAGGCCGCTACCGCTCCTATTCCGGCCATCCATTCGCAGGGTTCCCAATGCTGTCCGGTATGGTTGATTTCCCGGTTGCCATCGAGGAGGGCTGCTTTTTGGAAGCCCTTCATCCAGTTCATCAGGCGAAGTTTGAAGGAATCCGTATCCCGACAGTCAAAATCAACGCGTATACTCCTGTTCATTTCCGTTAAGAAGGTGCAATGCTAATTATTTTACTCCAAACGGAGTATTTGACCCGGAATATTTGAACCTGGCTCAGCAGCAGTTTTTCGGTACCGGCATCCCGCCAAATGGAAAAATCGACATGAACCTGGGGGAGCGTCAACTGATTGATTCAAAACCCCGCTGCCTGCAGCGGAATCGGGATCCAGGGCTTGCCCTGGGGTTCATACCCTTAATTCGGCTTGTTCTGATTTCCGAAAATTGTAATGGACGTTCTCCCCATGCGGGAGAATAACCTTAAACGGCCAGTATGCTAT
>CAYWHE010000242.1:0-5367 GCA_964458125.1 uncultured Flavobacteriaceae bacterium
CCGCAAGCGGCGGGGAATAAAACCCTAATATCCCGAAGGACAAAGCCATCGGGATTAATTCGACTAAATCGCTTCAGTTCGCTCCTCTGGAGCTTCTGAGACGATAGTCTCATTGATTTAAAAATGCAATAAATGAACATGAATTAATTAAAAAAAACGCCTCTTCTGGCAAGGTTGATTTTACCGCTTACGGGCATTGGAATTTAGGTCAAGGGCCTGTCAGGTAGTTTCCACTCCTGTTTGATAGCGGTTACGGCGGCGGTAATCCGCTTCCATAGCTTAGGTTGTTGAGACCAGATGCATGCTTTTCCGTTCGGAACCGATCAGGGATATCGGAGATCAACAGGATGAACGTCCCGGTTAACAGGCAACAGCCGCTTTTAAATAACGTTTTACCGGCCGTTGCCGGAACGCTGATTAAGTTGTCAGAAAGTATATCATTTTGATGATTTTATAGCCTTTGGAAGGCCTAACTTGGGGTCTTGATCCCAACCCCTGGTTTAGCTATGCTGCTACGCTGTATTGTTGTTTTATCCTGCCTGGTTTTAGTAAACCCTGGCAGGTCGGAATCCGCCTCGGCCAATGAGGTGGACCTGGTTTTTTGCATGGATTTAAGCGGTAGTACGAATGGATTAATTCCGGACTTTCAAAATAAAATATGGCAGGTGGTGAATGAAATTTACCGGCTTAAGCCAACTCCAAAGCTTAGAATCGGGCTGATTGGATTTTCCAGGCCCAGTTTCGGAAGGGAAAACGGTTATGTTAAGGTTCTTTGCCACCTGGGCGGTGATGTAGACCGGGTTGCTTACGAACTCGGAAGCCTGAAACCGGCGGTGGAAAAGGGTGATCAATACGTTGGGGCCGCATTGGAAATGGCCGGGCGCATGGACTGGACCACTCATCCGAAGGCCCTGAGGGTTATTTACCTGATTGGAAACGGGACCGTAAATGCAGGCGGATTGAATTACCGGCTGACCTGTGAAAACCTGCTGAAAAGAAACATTTTCATCAACACCATCTATTGCTTTCAGAAAAGCATTATTCCTGCGGAAATTCCGGGGTGGAAATCTATTGCCGATAATACCGGTGGCGCTCATTATGTCTATCAAATACAAATGCTTTCTCCGGGTAAAAAGACGGAAAATAATATAAATAGCCTGGTTTTACTCAATGAACAATTGAATAAAACCTATATTTATTATGGAGAAAACGGAAAGGGGAGGATGAAAAAACAGTTGGAAACGGACAAAATCAGCCTGAATTCAGGGGAAATTTATTTTTATAACCGTGTCCTGTCCAAGATTACGGATCCTTTCCAGTCCTGTCAGTCGGGTTGGGATTTAATTAATTATGTCCGTGTCTCCGGGCCCCGCCTTGACCGGATTGAGCACGCTTTTTTACCCGATTCCCTGCAGTCGCTGGATCCTGGAAAACTGGAAAAGCTGGTGATGGAAAAAAAGGATGAACGTTCCCGTATCATCCGGGAAATCATCAACAATGTACCCAAATGGGGGATGGAAAACCAACCGGTGGATTCATCCAGCCTGCAGGGCATGATCATCTATTCCGTGTATAAACTGGCCCGTGATAAGGGAGTTCTGAATCTCCCGTAAGGCGCCTGTATTGAAATTCAGCATTTTAGTCCTTTGCCAGAACATCCCCCCCGGCATGACTACCATTCGCTGATGGACTTTTCCAGCCTCCTTAAAAGCAGCCATTGACTTTTATTAAACCCATGGTGTGAATTCCCCGCCGCTTGCAGCGGGTGAGAAATGACCGGAACGATGTACCTTTGCAGGCAGCATGGTCGTTCACGCGGTTGCCCTGACGATTGCCCGGATTTCACCGCTTACGGTGCCTCACCTTTTTTATTCCCGAAACCTTTCTATTTTTGCATGAAAATAATCTGTATGAAAAAGAAAAACCTTGCTTATTTTTTTCCGGTCTTTTATCTGATTTTCCTGGTGGCCTGTTCTGGAAACCAACAGCGTTCAGAATCGTCATCCCAGGGTGAAAGTGCGACTGTTGAGGCCCCTGTTGATACGACTCCGGTGAGTGAAACCGGAATTTTCATGTTTAATTATACCATTGGTAATCTTCCCTCACCGGTAGCGGTACTGGATGAATACGCCAATGCCGGATTACCGGTAGATGCGAGCCTGCTGAATCCCTATAAGAACGTCACGAAGTATCAGAGTACCGTCAGCAAAGCCTTTAATTTTGGGATTTACGGCATTGACCTGGCGTACCTGGTTGTCAATAAACGTACCCCCGACCTGCTTAACTATTATAACAGCAGCCGTAAACTGGCCCAGGAACTCAATATGGCTGAAACATTTGATGTGTTTACCCAGCGTTTTGAAAGCAATTCCGAGAATAAGGATTCCCTGATGCGGATCATCGATGACGCCTACTCGAGCAGTGACGCCTATCTGCGTTCCAACGAACGCCTGGAAACAGCTTCCCAGATCCTTGCCGGTAGCTGGCTGGAAGCCCAGTATATTACGGTTAGTCTGCTGAAAAATATGGAACGGACAGCATCCAATGATACGCTTTTTCAACATGTCTGGAACCAGCGTTTTCACCTGGACAATATCTCTAAAATTTTCAGCGAACTGAAGGGGAAGGACGAATTGAACAAAATCAGGACAGACCTGGATGGATTGTTAGCCCTGTACATGGAATTAAAAACGGATAAGGACGTCAATAAGGCATTCATTGACCGGTTGGCTCCTAAACTGGCCGAAGTCCGGAAAAAAATTATCAGGTAAGCAATTGCTGCTGTTGCTGCAGGATGGGAATGGTTGCAAGAGTCATTCCCATCCTTGTTTAAGAGGATGTTTCTTTCCGAAAATAATCGATACAATACCCATTACCTGATACCTGATCCGGTTCCGCCGGTGATGCAAAACCCTCCCGGATGCCCGCTTCATTTTCTCCGTCCCCGTTAGTCCAGGCATTAAACCATGAGTGAAAAGATACTTCAGGCTTTGATGCAGTTGTTTGCCATTGTGGCAAATGCTGAAAGACTGACGGAAACCGGCCGCGGTATTGTGGAGTCTTTTCTCCGGCAGCAGTTGAGCCAGTTGCACGTTCAAAAGTACCTTACGGTCTTTGATGATTACCTGAACCTGCTCCAGGGAAAATCGGACCAGAACAGAATTAAAAAACGTGTTTCCGTTAATTCGGTTAAGGTTTTACGGATTTGCACCGACATCAATGCCGAACTCAGCCAGAAACAGAAATATATCGTTTTAATCCGGTTGATTGAATTCGCATTTTCCTCCAGTGATGATGTGACCGAACAGGAAGCGGAGTTCCTTAAAATCGTTGCCGAGACATTTAATATTTCTGCTGTCGAATATGATGCCTGCCTCGAACTGGCCAGCGGGAAGGTAAAACTCCATCCGGCTCATTTTTCCTTTTTACTGGTGAACGGAAATCCGGCGGATTCCGGTGAAACGGGAAAACACCTGCTGCACGAAGGCATGAACGGCAACCTGTATGTATTATACATCAGACCGGCCGGTATTTTGTTTATCCGCTATTTTGGAGAAGCCGCCCTGACGCTTAACGGAATTCCTTTAAATAAAAATTCCTGTTATATCCTCACCCAGGGCAGTGTCATCCGTGGTCCGCGCATGCAGGCGCTTTATTTCACGGATATCATGCAGTCTTTTCTGGATGAAACCGGTAATCAAAGGCTGAAATTTACGGTGAAGAACCTCAGTTACTCTTTCCCTGACGGCCGTACGGCACTGCATCCGGTCAGTTTCACGGTCTCCTCCGGCAACCTGATTGGCATTATGGGCGGAAGCGGTGCGGGAAAATCCACCCTGCTCAACGTACTGAATGCAAACCTGAAACCGCAGGTGGGGGAAGTCCTGGTCAATGGCCTGGATATCCATAAGGCGCATGAACTTCCCGAAGGGATCATCGGATATGTTCCACAGGATGACCTGTTGATGGAAGAACTGACGGTATTTCAGAACTTATTCTACAGCAGTAAACTTTGTTTCGGCAACCTGGATACGGAAAGCATCAGGCAAAAATGCCTGAATATGCTGGAGTCGCTCGGCCTGGCCGAAGTCAGCCACCTGCGTGTCGGAAACGCCCTCGATAAAGCGATCAGTGGCGGGCAGCGGAAGCGGTTGAATATTGCCCTGGAACTGATCCGCGAACCGGCGGTGCTGTTCGTGGATGAACCAACTTCGGGACTTTCCTCCAGGGATTCGGAAAATGTGATGGACCTGCTCAAACAGCTGACCAATGCCGGTAAGTTGATTTTTGTCGTCATCCATCAGCCATCATCAGACATCTACAAGCTTTTTGATCAGATCCTCATCCTCGACCTGGGCGGCTATCCGGTTTATTTTGGAAACCCTTCCGATTCGGTGATTTATTTTAAAAGGCATGCTCACTATGCCGATGCCGGTGAAGGGGAGTGCATGACCTGTGGAAACATTAACCCGGAGCAGGTTTTTTCCATACTGGAAGCGCGGGTTGTAGATGAATTCGGTAACCTGACAGGGGAGCGTAAAATTTCACCGGAAGAATGGAACAGGATTTACCTGGGTTCGGCCCCTGAACGTACCCATGAAGAGACTGAAAAGAATGATCTCCCTCCGCAGCTGGTATCCAGGCCACCCGGTTGGAAGCAATTCTCTGTGTTTGTTACCCGGGATGTGCTTTCCAAACTCAATAATCTCCAGTACATGTTCATCAGCGTGCTGGAAGCTCCGGCTTTGGCGTTGGTACTGGCCTATTTTCTGAGGTACAGGGAAGGAAGCGAATATGTTTTCCGGGATAATATGAATATTCCCGCCTATCTTTTTATGAGCGTCATTGTTTCCCTTTTTCTCGGGCTTACCATCAGTGCGGAGGAAATCATCCGTGACCGGAGGATCAGAAAACGGGAATCCTTTCTGAATCTGAGTTTAACTGGATACCTGCTGTCCAAAATGACCATACAGTTTTTTATTTCTGCTTTTCAGTCCCTGCTGTTTGTGGTGATCGGGAACAGCATGCTGGGGATACCGGATATGCTGGCGGGTAACTGGTTCATTCTTTTTTCCGTATCCTGTTGCGCCAACATGATCGGGTTGAACATTTCTGCTTCATTGAAGGAAGCGGTAACGATTTATATTTTAATTCCCTTTGTCATCATTCCCCAGATCCTGATGAGCGGCATCCTGGTGAAATTCGAAAATATGAATCCGGTCGTTTCCGCCAGGGATAAAGTTCCCGTCATCGGTGAAATAATGGTTGCCCGCTGGGCCTTTGAGGCCCTTGCCGTCAGACAGTTTTGTGAAAACCGGTACAACAATCATTTCTTTGCAGTTGACAAAACTGTCAGCGATGCCTATT
>CAYWHE010000243.1:0-5338 GCA_964458125.1 uncultured Flavobacteriaceae bacterium
GAGTCGCTGGTAGGACTGGTGTAAAACCAGCAGTCTGCATTGGGTACCGCATTGCCGGCACCATCCACGAACGTGATATCGGATGCCATGGCGGCAATATAATCCTGAGGATTGGGAATGCTCACTCCGTTAACGATTCCACCCGTGTCAACCGGAATACCCGGGAAAGGTGCAGCATCGGCCCCGTTATTGAAAATGATATAGCCGTTGGATCCGATCCGGAAAGTCGTCCGGTCATACCAGTAATAATGGAAATCAAAACCAATCGGAAAGGGGCCTGCCGTATTATCATCGGCCAGGCTTTTCACCTGGGTGGCACCGGGCAATCCGACAATGTCAATCCAGCCATACGTGGGTCCGAGCGAATCGAAGCTGTCGTACCAGGTATAGCCCCAGCCGTCAGGACCTCCCGAGCCCTGGGACCTGGACTGGAGGCTGAAGGTAATAAGCAAAAAAGCTAACGTAATAAGTTTTTTCATGGTAATGGTGTTTAATAATTTATGTGATTTAAGTTGTGAAATTAATTCTTTCAATTGACCTTTACAAACCTACCGGATTTATCTTTTATTTGCAATAAAAATTTCAAATAATCCACCCTGTTTTTTTACCTGGCAAAACCATGAACAAACCTGCCTGGAAATATGGACTGATAAGCGGAGCCATCATCCTGGTTTATTCCGCCATTGCCCTGTATATGCTCGGGGATCCGTCCCTTGCCGGCCAGGCACAATTTGACCTGTTCCAGTCTTTGGGTTATCTCCGTTATTTAATTCTCCTGGTTTTCCTGTACCTGGCCATGCGGTCCTTCCGGAATCAAACACCGGAACCACCCACATTCAGACCCCTCATGCGAACGGGGGTGTTGGTTACGCTGGTGGCCGCCTTGATGGCAGGGCTGTTGGAAGGTGTTTACCTGGTGTTGAATCCCGGATTTTATGAACACTACATGGTTGCCTATATCAGCCGGTTAAAAACATCTGGCGCCCCGGAAGTTGAAATCCGGCAACTGGAAGACTCCTTGAAACAGGCCGGATTTATGAAAACACCCCTGGCAAACGGCATGTATTATTTCCTGGAGATGGCTTTTATCGGCAATATAGCATCCCTGGCCTTTGCCATGCTGATGCGGAAAAGGGATGCCGGTTGAAAGCAGGTTTATAGGAATCTGCCCGGCAGCAATCCGCATTTCGTTTTTATCCTGTACTTTCGCGGCTTGATCAATTTCCGAATCAGATGAAAAACATATCCCTCACCCTGAATGTAATCCTGCTTGCAGCCGTGGGCTACCTGTACTACAAGGTTTTCAGCAACACTGAAAAAACGGTCATGACTCACCAGTCCTTACCGGAATCCAGTATTGTTTTTGTGAATTCCGATTCCCTGCTGGACCATTATGATTTTTTTAATGAAATGAAGGTTCGAATGGAACACAAACACGACAGCGTGGAGGCCCTGTTGAAAGCATATGCGGGGAGGCTGGAAAGCGAAGTCCAATTGTACCAAAAGCAGGCTATTGGCATGACTGACATGGAAAAGCAACAAAAGGAGGAGGGCCTCATGCAGAAACAGCAGGAACTGATGCAGTTAAAGGAAAACATGATGGGAATGCTGGCCGAAGAAGAAGGACAGCTTAACGATTCCATTCACAACAACCTGGTAGAATACCTGCGTGAGTTTAATAAAGGTCGCCGGTATAATTTTATTTTTGGCTACCAGAAGGGTGGAGGAATACTGCTTGCAAACGATTCGCTGGATATCACGAATGCCGTCATTGAAGGACTGAACATCAAATAAAGAAATGACCGGCCCCGGATCAGCTTCCGGATTTTTTCTTTTTATAAAAAAGTTCGTTGATGCTGGCGTTGACGGAAAAATAGTTGGCCGGTCCTTCAAGGTGGTAGCGGACACGGGCATAACTGATCTGGAATCTGGATATGTTCACTCCCAGCCCCCAGGATAAACCTACGGTTGACATACGTGTCTTCACGCCAAGTTCCTTTCTTCGCTGAAAATTATACCCGCCGCGGATGACCAGGTTTTTTCCCAGCAGCAACTCTCCGCCAACAATAACATGCCGGAGTATTTTATCATAAAACTTCACTTTGACGGCTTTTGACTCCCCGGTCAGGGGATCGACTTCTCCCTGTTCGTTCGGGTCTTCATAGGCCATATTGATGCGCTCCAGGTGCTGGGCCACGAGCGAAAAACGAAGGGGCGCTTTTTTGATCCTGACCGAAGCCCCGGCCTGGATTTCAACCGGAAGAGATTCGTTATTGCCGGAAGTATAAGATTTCAGCTGACGACCGAAATTTTTAACCACCACCGAAGCACCGACCTGGTTTCGCGGGTTGTAATAGTTCGCCCCGATATCCAGCGCAAGCCCGAAAGAACTGTAGGTGTCGAGATGAGAATAAACGGTCTTGAAAGTTGCGCCGACTGAAAAAATACTGTCTATCGATTTACCCCAGGCCAGTTGCAGGGCGTAATCGCCCGCACTGAAGCTGCCATTTGTGGCGCCTGTATTGTCTGCACGGGTAAAACTCCCGTAACTGACATAATGCATGCCGGCTGCAAAAGTTCCGTAGCGGTCGTAATCCCTGGCATAGGCGGCATCGCCGTAATGGACACCGGCGAAGTATTTAACCCCTCCTAGCATCAGTTGTCCATGAACGGTTTTGTTCAGGAGTGCCGGATTTTCCATGGCGATGGACAGATCATTTTCCTTAATGGCATTACATTTCCCTCCAAGGGCGGCTACACGGGCCGATGTACTGAGGTTTAAAAACTCATAGGTGTTGTCGCCTCCTACCTGGGCCCGTGAGGTATTCACTATAAAAAGGAAAAGAAGAATGGCAGAATAAAATTTCATCGGTTCGGTTCAGACAGGATTCAAACGAAACATTTATCAAATCATTGCATGGCGCCAGCGTAGAGCGGAAATTTTTGCACCAGGGCAAGCACTTGTTTTTTCACGGATTCAACCACTTTCTCATTATCTGCATTCATCAGCACCTTATCCATCAGGCCGAAGATTTTCAGCATGTCCTTTTCCTTCATTCCGCGGGAGGTCATTGCAGCCGTTCCCACGCGAATACCGGAGGTTACAAACGGAGATTTGTCATCAAATGGCACCATGTTTTTATTGACCGTTATGCCAGCGCTGACCAACGCCTGTTCCGCCTGTTTACCCGTCAGGTTTTTAGAACGAAGGTCTATCAGCATCAGGTGGTTATCGGTACCGTCCGAGCTGATATGGTATCCTTTCTCCATAAAGGCGGCCGCCAGCGTTTTTGCATTTTTGATCACCTGCAGGCAGTAGTTAAAATAGTCATCGCTGAGGGCCTCTTCAAAAGCAACTGCTTTAGCGGCAATCACGTGTTCCAGCGGTCCGCCCTGTGTACCGGGAAAAACGGCGGAATCCATGAGCGAAGTCATCATCCGCAGTTCGCCTTTTGGTGTTAGAAGTCCGAATGGATTTTCGAAATCAGCGCCCATCAGTATCAATCCTCCCCGCGGTCCGCGCAGCGTTTTGTGGGTAGTGGTGGTTACAAAATGACAATGCGGCACCGGGTCGTTCAGCAGGCCCCGTGCGATGAGGCCGCTGGGATGTGAAATATCGGCCAGGAGAAAGGCTCCGACACGGTCGGCAATTTTCCTGAACCCCTCGTAATCCCAGTCCCTGGAATAGGCTGAAGCGCCGCAGATGATCAGTTTGGGTTTCAGTTCGTCGGCTTTGGCGGCCACGGTTTTAAGACTGATCCTGCCGGTTGTTTTTTCCACTCCGTAAAATCCGGCCCTGTAAAGTTTGCCGGAAAAATTTACCGGGGACCCGTGGGTCAGGTGACCTCCGTGTGACAAGTCGAATCCGAGAACAGGATCGCCGGGTTTTAAAACGGCCAGCATCACGGCTGCATTGGCCTGTGCCCCGGAATGGGGTTGAACGTTGGCCCATACCGCATTGAATAGCGTTTTGGCGCGGTCAATGGCCAGTTGTTCAATCTCATCCACCACTTCACAACCTCCGTAATACCTTCTTCCGGGGTAACCTTCAGCATATTTGTTGGTCAGGCAGGTACCCATGGCTTTCATAACCTGTTTGCTGACAAAATTTTCGGAAGCGATCAGTTCAATGCCTTCCCGTTGTCTTTTTAATTCTTTGTTGATCAGTTTAAAAACGTGGGTGTCTTTTTGCATAAAGGGGGGTTGAATTTATATACTCAGTTGCTGAAATCAATTTCATTGCTGTCGCCGATGTTCAGGCTCTGGCTCAGCCCTCGCAGGTAGGCATCGTTGCCGATGACGGACTGCACCAATACGGCGGTTTCAATGCGTGTATAAGCGCCCAGGATGGAGTCCCTTATAATTGAATTGGATATGGTGGTGTGATCGCCGATCGAAACGTTTGGTCCGATGATGGAGTCATGAATCCTGCAGTTTTCAGCAATACTGACCGGGGGAAGGATGATCGTATTGGGGAAATTATAAGGTTTTTGTGCCTCCTGACTTCTTTTGAGCAGGATGGCATTGGTTTCGAGCAGATTTTTTTTACCGCCGCAATCAAACCAGTTGCCCACCTGGAAGGTGGAAACCTGTTCCCCCTGCTCAATCATTTTCATTAAGCCATCCGTGAGGTGGCACTCGTTTTCCGGATGCCTTTTATTTTTAATATTTAAATTGAGAGCGTCCATCAGCAAACCGGCATGTTTGATGAAATAAATACCCACGAGGGCCAGGTTGGATTTGGGAATCGCAGGTTTTTCAGTCAGCCGTGTCACCTGGCCGTCGGCATCCAGTTCAGCCACTCCGAAAAGCCTCGGGTCCTCGACCTTTCTGACACCCAAAACGGAATGCTTGTTTTGAATGACCGAACTCAGGTCAAAATCAAAGATGGTGTCGCCGAGCACAATCAGCAGTTCATCGTCCGGGGCAATCATATTCCTGGTAAGCCAGACCGCATGACCGAGTCCTTCACGCGGTTCCTGGACCACAAAGGACAAAGAAAGATGAGGGTATTTCGTTTTTACATAGGATTCGATTTTATCGCCCAGGTACCCGATTACAAAAATGAACTCTTTGAAACCGGCTTCCTGCAGGTGATCAATGATGTGACACAGGATGGGCTTCCCGGCCACCGGCATGAGGGCCTTGGGCTGGGTGTGCGTGTGAGGCCTCAGTTTGGTACCCGGACCGGCTACCGGAATGATTATTTTCATGTCGGTTATGATTATCCTGAATATAACAGATGATCGTTATACCTGAATCTCACAGGCATAAGGAATCGAACCGGCAAAAATAAGCAAAGTCTGCAAATGGAAGCAGCAAAATTCAAGTCCTGGTA
>CAYWHE010000244.1:0-5304 GCA_964458125.1 uncultured Flavobacteriaceae bacterium
TTTCGTCTAGTGACGTGACCTGCGAGAGAGGCTTTTTATTGTAACCGAAAATATACTGGCACTGAGGGTGGAGGAAACCGGATCACCGGATGCTTATCTCGTTTTCGGAAGGGGTATCCTGCATTTATCCATTCTGATCGAAACCATGAGACGGGAAGGTTATGAACTTCAGGTGGGACAGCCCCAGGTCATTATCCGGGAAATCGATGGCGTTAAATGCGAGCCGATTGAGAACCTGGTCGTGGATGTGCCGGCGGAATCCTCCGGAAAAGTGATCGAACTGGTCACCCAGAAACGCGGAGAACTGATGGTGATGGAACCCAAAGGTGATTTGCAGCACCTGGAGTTTAACATTCCCTCACGGGGGCTCATCGGGTTGCGTAACAACATCCTGACAGCCACGGCAGGCGAAGCGACCATGGCGCACCGTTTCAAAGCATATGAGCCGATGAAGGGCAATATACCGGGACGCATCAACGGGGTTTTGATCTGTATGGAAACAGGAACTTCCACGGCCTATTCCATCGACAAGTTACAGGACAGGGGACAGTTTTTCATTGATCCGGGACAGGAAATTTATACCGGGCAGATCATTGGCGAACAGATCCGGCCGGGCGACCTGGTGATTAATGTCACCCGTGCCAAACAGCTTACCAACATGCGGGCTTCGGGCAGCGATGAAAACGTACGCATTGTACCCAAGATCAACTTTTCACTGGAAGAGGCCATGGAGTATATCGAACAGGATGAATACCTGGAGATAACGCCGAAGGCTATACGTATGCGGAAGATCATCCTCGATGAAAACGAGCGCAAGCGTTTATCCAGGAGTAGTTGAACCGCGGCCGGCAGTAAGGGAAAGTCCGTAGTTTTTGGCGGCTGCCTCAGAGGGTGAAGAGAAACATCATAAACAGGGCCAGCCATGAAAAATCAACATAGTGCCAGTAGATGTTCAGGAGTTCGATTTTGGTATGCTGGTACCGGTTGCTGAAGTACAGCAGCGACTTCACCATATCCCCGTAAGCGACATATACCGGTTTCATGCAGGAAAACAGGTAAACCAGTCCCGTGAGCATGTGCAGGAAATGCAGGCCGGTGATCACATACAGAAATGCTGCACCGGTATGGCTGTTGAGGAAAATGCCCGACCGGTAGAGGCTGTACCATCCCGCAACCTGCAAACCCAGGAAGACCAGACATAAAAACAGGGTCACCGTTAAGGAGGCTGTGAGTTTTTTGATGTTGTCCTGCCGGAATGCCTGCACCGTATGCGTCAGGCTGTAACTGCTGAACAGCAGCACGATGGTGCTTACCACAAAGGATCGGGGAAGGGTGAAGCCGGGAATCGAACCAGTTGCCGTCAGTTTGACGGCATAGAACAGGACAATGCCTAAAAACATGATGGCACTGCCCACCAGGCCGAAAAACAGCAGGGTTTTGTATGGATGATACCGCTCAACTTTTACAAAATCGCTGACCTTTCCTTGTTCGCTGCCTGTTTTCTGGGAACTCATCCGGGTAGAATCTAATCTTACCCAAAAATAGCACAATTTTTCAACTTACAAAAGAATCACGGCAATTATTTCCTCACCGGAAACATCCTGCTGAATTCCTCCAGTTTGGAGGCGGATGAGCCACCCCTGAAAACACCCTGGCTGACATGACGTATGTCTTCAATGGAATAAAAAGCATTCGGGTTATGATCATTTATCATTTTCACCGCATAGTCCTTATCCTTTCTTTTAATAATGGTAAAGATCATTTTTACTGGTCCCTGAGCCCCATGGGCGTCCAGTGTCGTTACACCCATGTGCGCCTTTTTAAAGGCCTGGACCAGTTCCCGGCAGTCCTGGTTGGTGATCACCCGGATGACCTGCAGGCCCAAAGCCAGCCTTTCTTCTATCTTAATACCCACATAGATGCCCATGCTGTAGCCGAATGCCCATCCTAAATAGCAGGCCACATTGTGCAGGTTTTTCATAATCTGGCTGATGGCTACCAGCCAGATGAGCACTTCAAAAAATCCCAGTATGGGTACGATGTATTTGATGTTCTTGGAAAGAAAAATATTCCTCAGGGTACCCAGGGTCACATCACAAGTACGGGAAATAAAAATAAGCAATGGAAGTACAACCCAGTTAAACAACTGGGTATCGAGGAACTCGTGACTAAACATATCCGGTCAGCAATTTTTCAACCAATAAGGGGACGGCTTCTGTTGCCGGCTTTTCAATCACCGTCAGGTTTTGCACGTGTGGCAGGGAGCGGGCGTTGGGATCCACCAGAAACTTGGGTATGCCGGCAGGAGCATAGTCAACCAGGCTTGCAGCGGGGTAAACTTCCAGCGAAGAGCCGATGACGATAAACAAATCAGCCCTCATGGTGAACAGTAGTGCCTTATCCATCATGGGCACCATCTCTCCAAACCAGACGATGTGCGGTCGGAGCTGAAAGCCCATTTCGCATACCTCACCCATCTTCACTTCCCATCCTTCCACCGGGTAAACCAGTTCCGGATGGCGGCTGCTCCGGGCCTTGCGTATTTCCCCATGCAGGTGCAGCACCTTGCCGGAGCCTGCCCGTTCATGCAAATCGTCAATATTCTGGGTGATAATCTGAACGTCAAATTTCTGCTCCAATTCCACGAGAGCCAGGTGTGCCGGGTTGGGTTGCGCTTCGATGGTCTGCTTCCTCCTCTGGTTATAAAACCTTTGCACCAGATCCGGGTCACGCTGCCAGGCTTCAGGGGTGGCCACATCCCGAACATTGTATTCCTCCCATAACCCGTTGCTGTCCCGAAACGTTTTCAACCCGCTTTCCGCACTCATTCCGGCACCCGTAAACACTACAATATGCTTCATTTCTGTTCTGCCTGCGGGAGCAAAATTAATCAATCGGCCAGTTCCTTTGCCACTCAGATGAAAAGTGATTTCAACAATCCGTTGTTGGTCAGTTGCATGGAACAGCAATCAGGTTTGCGTTTCCATACGGTGTCGCCCGATGAACGGACCGGATAAAAGTCACCTGCAGGTCAAAGACTAAAACCGTTATTTTCCTCCTATTGCGATTTTGTCATCAAGCCCTGAATGGCTTCAGCGGCTGCCCGGGAGGCGCCTGCACTGCCCAGCGCCTTTTTCAATTCCTGGTAATCCTGATGAATTCGATTCCGGTAATTTTCATCCTGCAAGAGAGCATTCAGTTCCTTTACCAGGCTGGCGGTAGTCAATTCCTGCTGGATGAGTTCACGTACCACCATCCTGTCCATGACCAGGTTGACGAGTGAAATGAATTTTACCCTGATGAGTTTGCGGGCGATGTGGTAGGAAATCGAACTGCCTTTGTAACAGACAACCTCCGGCACCTCAAACAAAGCCGTTTCCAGGGTGGCCGTACCGGAAGTGACGAGGGCCGCCACGGAATGTTTCAACACCTGATAAAACTGTCCGGAGATTATTTTTATTTCCCGGTCGCGGATCATGGATTGATAAAATGCGTCCGGCAGTGAAGGCGCTGCAGCCACCACCAATTGGTAATCCTTAAAATGCCCGAGGACGGTGGCCATCAGTGGAAGCATGACGCTGACTTCCTGCCGGCGGCTGCCCGGCACCAGGGCAATGACCGGACGTTCATCCAGGCCGTTATTTTTTTTCCAGCTATCCTCCCCTGCCCGGTCCCGTTTTTTATCTTCCTCAATGGCATCCAGCAAAGGATGACCGACAAAGGTGACATCCACCCCGAACTTTTTATAAAAATCCTTTTCAAAGGGCAGTATCACGAGCATCAGGTCCACCACCTTTTTTATCTTGTAAACGCGGGACTGCTTCCAGGCCCAAACCTGAGGGGAGATGTAATATATTATTTTATAGCCGGCCGCCTTTCCGAATTCCGCCAGGCGCAGGTTAAACCCCGGGTAATCTACCAGGATGAGCGCATCCGGTTTCCAGGCCGTGATATCCTTTTTACAGTGTTCGATATTGTTCAGGATGGTGCGGAGGTTGGCGATGACTTCTATAAAGCCCATGAAGGCCAGGTCACGGTAATGCTTCACGAGTTCCACGCCTTGTTTTTCCATCAGGTCACCGCCCCATCCGCGGAAGACGGCATGCTGATTTTTTTCCTTTACGGCCCTGACCAGATTGGACGCATGTAAATCGCCTGATGCTTCACCGGCAATAATATAATACCGCATGTCAGAACAGGTAAGAGCGGTTCAGGTAAAAGAAAATCAGGGCGTAAATAAATGTAGCCCCCAGAATGCCGCGGCCGGTTTTATCCATTTCCCAGCGGATCATGTATACGCGGAATACGAGCACATTAAAAAAGAGGGCTATCAGCTGGGAGGTGGATTTGGCGAAGATAACCGGTTTATCCAGCCATTCGCGGCTGGCGTAAATGTTCAGTCCTTCAAAAAGATAAAAGACGGTTATAGGAAGGAAAATACCGATGGCTATTCCCAGCCACAAATTATCCCTTTTAAAAAACCTTTTAATCAATGATTGAATAATTACAAATCAGTTTTGATGCCTTTTTTTCCGGGCGGATTCCATTTAATCTTATGGAGAAACGGGATGGCATGATGGGCGGTAAAATCATACTGAACCGGAACCACGGAGACATACCCGTTGGCCAGGGCCCATTCATCCGTATCATGACCATTATCGTTGTTGATGAATTTACCGGTCAGCCAGTAATAGGTGCGTTTGTTCGGATCCATCCGTTCATCAAATTCTTCTTCCCATTTGGCAATGGCCTGCCTGCAGATTTTAATGCCTTTGATTTTATCCAGGGGTAAGGCCGGCAAATTTACGTTCAATAAGGTGTATTGGGGCAATCCTGTTTTAATCACATTGGAGGCGATGATCCGGGCATATTGTGCGGAGGCCTCAAAATCGGCTTCAAGGGAATAGTCATTTAATGAAAACCCGATGGAAGGAATTCCTTCAATGGCTCCTTCCATGGCCGCCGACATGGTTCCGGAATAAATGACGTTGATGGAAGAATTGGAACCGTGATTAATGCCCGACACACAAAGATCCGGCTTGCGATGCAGGATTTTATTCACGGCCAGTTTCACGCAATCCACCGGAGTGCCGGAGCATTGGTATCCGAGCGATTCTCCATGCACCCTGACCTTGTCCAGCCGCAGGGGTTTGTTGATGGTGATGGCATGACCCATAGCCGATTGCGGGCTATCGGGGGCTACCACAATCACCTCACCCAAAGACCTCATCGTTTCAGCCAAAGCACGGATACCAGGGGCGGTTATTCCGTCATCATTGGTGACCAGGATGACGGGTTTTGCCT
>CAYWHE010000245.1:0-5237 GCA_964458125.1 uncultured Flavobacteriaceae bacterium
ATCTGGCTTAACCAAAACGGAACAGTATTTTGGTTCAGGGATGGAATAATAGAGCAGGTTATTTTCCCCGGCAGCCTGAAATCAGCAAACACACAAATGATTTTCAGGGATATAGAGGGAAAAGGATGGTTTTTTACGGATAAGGGAGTATGTTATTTCAGGTATTCAGAATAAGGAAATGCGCCGGCCCTGCATGGCGGAAAAATTTGTCAGGCTGACATATAATTACTGATTACCCGGGAGGGATGGGGGACATGGAAAATTAAAACAATGTGAAAACCGGAAATGTCTTTCTTTTCCGGAGTTGATTTAACTCAGATCATACTTTGTCTATGAAAACAATTTTACAATTACTCGTTATGTCTGCATATGCAGTATTGCCGACATCGTTGCAGGCGCAAATTCCATTGGCAGGTCTTCAGGGCTACTATCACCTGGACGGTAACGGAACCGATGCCGGACCAAACCTTTTTCATGGAGTACTTAACGGCCAGACCCCTGATACGGGGCATTGCAGTACCGGACTGCGATTTATCAACAATTTTATTGACTGTGGCGATCCGCCCGGCAACGAGTATGATATTGTCAATGATGCCACCATACTGCTCTGGTTTATGCTGAAGAACACACCCTCCTCCTATTACACACTGATCGGCAAGGATGTCAGTGCTGGCAACAATGTTAAAAAATGGTTTGTTGCCGTTAGCGGCAATCAGGTCTCTTTTCATATCAACGGACCGGGTATGGGAGGAGGGTACTGGCAGTCTTCAGCAATCACGTCTATGCCATTGCATACTTTTCATCACCTTGCCATCACCAAAAGCGGCAACAACTATGCTTTTTATATCGACACGGTACTCAGCAGCAATGCAGCCTTTACTGTAAACGTTCCCGATGTGCCGGCACCCCTGCGCATCGGTAAGAATGAAAACAGCGCTGTGGATGTCGTCATGGATGAGGTATTGTTATACAACCGGGTGCTTTCAGATGCGGAAATAAAGCAGGTCTATACGGCATGTGCTCCGGTACAGGCGATGTTTTATTCTTCCGACACGGCATTTTGCGGAAAAAAGACCGTTGATTTTTTTGATCTCTCGGTAAACAACCCGGCCAGCTGGCAATGGCATTTCCAGGGCGCAATTCCCGATACATCCTCCCTGCAGAATCCGGCGGGCATTTATTATCCAACTTACGGACAATATGACGTTTCCCTTGTTGCCTGCAATTTATCCGGCTGTGATACCCTTGAAATGATTTCTTTCATTCAGGAGTACCCCGATCCCCAGAATTCCATCACGGCTATCGGTGATACCCTGTACTCGCTTTCTTTCCCGTCCTATCAATGGTTTGAGAGTGGAACAGGTATCATTAACGGGGCAACAAATCAATTTTATGTTGCACAAACTCCCGGAGCCTATTATTGCCTGGTCACGGATTCGAATGGATGCCAGACCGTCAGTAATATAATTTCAGTTGCAGGGTTGGCGCATGAACCATGGGGTTTGAAAGGCTTAAGGATTTATCCGAATCCATGCCATGAAGTCCTGCATTTGGAAGCGCCTCTGTTAAAATCCATCGGATGGAAGATCCGGTTGTTTTCCTCTACGGGCATGGAAGTCTGCATAAATGATCTGCAGTTCGACGGAAGTGAAATCCGTATACAAACCTCAGGGCTGTCATCCGGGTTATATTTTTTTTGGCTGGCGGATGAAAATAACAAAACCCTGATCACCGGAAAAATCAACAGGACAGGTCCCTGAATCACCGCAAGGGAAGGACCAATGCGACAGGTAAATTTTATTACCTTTGTTTACTCATAGCAACAGTATGAAAAAGAACCGGGCATCCAAACAGAAACCCCTCGACTTCAACACCGGCTGGTCCTATGCTCCGGCTCCCGAAAGCACCGACCATATCCGTCTGAAAAGCAGGTATGATTTATTTATCAACGGCCGGTTTGTTGCGCCTCAAGCGGGTAAGTATTTTGATACCATTAACCCGGCCCGTGAAACCCGGATTGCCGAAATTGCGGAAGCCTCGCAGGCTGACGTAGACAAGGCCGTACAGGCTGCGCGGCAGGCCTATGATAAGATCTGGAGCAGGATGCCGGCAGCCGAGAGGGGAAAATATATTTACCGCCTGGCCCGGATGATACAGGAAAGGGCAAGGGAACTGGCCGTTATTGAAAGCATGGATGGAGGCAAGCCCATCCGGGAATCGAGGGATATCGATTTGCCTCTGGCTGCAGCCCATTTTTTCTATTATGCCGGCTGGGCCGATAAGCTGGCGTATGCCTTTCCGGGTAAGAAGCCCATGGCACTTGGAGTAGCCGGACAGATTATTCCCTGGAATTTCCCCCTGCTGATGGCTGCATGGAAGATAGCGCCTGCGCTGGCCTGCGGCAACACCGTGGTGCTGAAGCCGGCCGAAACCACATCCCTGACCGCACTGAAGCTGGCGGAGATCATACAGGATTGTGATATACCGCCGGGAGTGGTAAACATCATCACCGGCGCGGGAGCAACCGGGGCCGCCCTGGTGAACCACCCGGGAATCAGCAAGGTTGCATTTACAGGCAGTACCGAGGTAGGAAAAATCATACAGAAGGCGCTGGCCGGTACCAACAAAAAGTACACACTGGAGCTGGGCGGTAAAGCGGCCAACATCATTTTTGAGGATGCCGCCATCGACCAGGCCGTGGAAGGCATCATCAACGGCATCTTTTTCAACCAGGGCCATGTCTGTTGTGCCGGGTCCCGCCTGTTTGTGCAGGAGTCCGTAGCCGGAGAGGTTTTAAGGAAGCTGAAAAGCAGGATGGAAACCCTCATCGTGGGAGATCCGCTCGATAAAAATACCGACATCGGAGCCATCAACTCCAGGGAACAATTACAGAAAATTAAAACACTGGTCCAGGCAGGAATCAGGGAGGGCGGCGATTGTTATCAAGCCTTCTGTTCGCTTCCATCCAAGGGCTACTGGTTCCGGCCCACGCTGTTTACCGGCGTAGCCCAGTCGAGCCGTATTGTGCAGGAAGAGATCTTCGGTCCCGTACTGGCCGTGCAGACCTTCCGTACGGTGGAGGAAGTGATTGAGAAAGCCAATAACTCTCCTTATGGATTGTCGGGAGGGGTATGGACGGATAAGGGTTCAAAAGTCTTCCGGGTGTCTGCCGCCCTGAAAGCGGGAGTGGTCTGGGCCAATACGTATAATAAATTTGATCCGGCTTCCCCGTTCGGAGGCTATAAGGAAAGCGGAATGGGTCGCGAAGGCGGCCTGCACGGCCTGTCGGCCTACCTGCATTAAAATGCGCATTTCAGAAAGATGGAAAAACTGAAAACAAAACCCCTCCAGCCTGCAGCCGCTGAAACCGGGCTGAATGGCCGGGCAACCGGATCGCCTTCCCCAAGGGCGGCGGTGATGAAAACCTGGAAACTCTTCATTGATGGCAAATTTCCGCGTACCGAATCGGGACGGGTTGATCCCTTTGCCGGATCCGGCGGAAAATTCATAGCCAACATCTGCAGGGCTTCCCGGAAGGATTTCCGGGATGCCGTGGTGGCTGCCAGGAAGGCCCAGCCCGGATGGGCCGGGAGAACGGCGTATAACAAAGGGCAGATTTTTTATCGTATAGCTGAAACGTTAGAAGGACGGAAGGAGCAATTCATCAGCACGTTGGGCCTGCAGGGACTCAGCCGCAGCGAAGCCCGGGCGGAAACGGAAACGGCCGTTGACCGGCTGATTTATTATTCCGGATGGGCGGACAAGTACCAGCAGGTGTTCAGTTCGGTGAACCCGGTGGAAAGCAGTCATTTCAATTTTTCATTTCCCGAACCGACCGGCGTGGTTTCCATCCTCGCACCGGAAGAAAGCGGACTGACCGGACTGGTTTCCGTCATTGCACCTGCGGTAATTGGCGGCAATACGATAGTGGCACTGGCATCATCCGGGTTTCCGCTTACGGCAATTGAGTTTGCCGAGGTGCTGGCAGCCTCCGATGTACCCGGCGGAGTCATCAACATCCTGACGGGATCAAGCGCGGAACTGCATGGACATTTTTCCTCCCATATGGATGTGAACGCCATTATTGCCGCGAATAACAGGCAGGACGAATTCAAGGCCATTCAGGTGAATGCCGCACGAAACGTGAAACGCGTGATGGTACAGCATTTTGAGAACTGGCTCCTGCCCGGGTCGCAAAGTCCGTATATGATCATGGACACCCAGGAAATCAAGACCACCTGGCATCCGGTGGGAATCTGATCAGCTGATCAGCCGGGCAATGCCAAAAGCCGCCGCCGCCGCAATCACACCGATCATGGTCGTTTTAAGGGCTCCGGGAAGGGGCGGCTGTCCGGTAAACTTGCTTTTGAAATAACCAAAAGTAAGCAGGCAAAGGATGGTGATAAAGGAGGAATAGACCAGGCCGCTTCCGGGGGTATGCGTAAAAAAGTAGGCCGACAGCGGCACAATTCCACCGACGATATAGGCAATACCGATATTCAGGGCGCTGTTCCTGGCGCGAAGGACATCGGGTTTTTCAAGTCCCAGTTCAAACTTCATCATAAAGTCAACCCACTTGTCTTCATCCCTGGCGATTTCATCGGCAATCAGGTGCTGGGAGGATTCGGAAAGACCGTATCCGGCAAATACATCCCTCACCTCCCTTTT
This sequence comes from uncultured Flavobacteriaceae bacterium, assembly GCA_964458125.1. Lineage (GTDB taxonomy): Bacteria > Bacteroidota > Bacteroidia > AKYH767-A > OLB10 > CAYWHE01. The sequence continues at coordinate 4,669 of CAYWHE010000245.1, forward strand.
CTCCACTTCATAAAACTCTTTAATTTCCCGGTATTCCCGTTTTAGTTCCGAATCATAGTGTTCGATTTCAGTCCGGCCAGCCAGGTACCCGCCCAGTCCCATAGCAATGGAACCGGCGCAGATTTCGGCTATGCCAGCGGTGATGATGATGCTGTTCTGATCAACGGCACCGGTAAGACCTGCTGCCAGCGCAAAAGGAACAGTAAGACCATCGGCCATTCCAATGACGATATCGCGGATTAAATCGGATTGCTGAAAGTGTGCTTCCTGGTGCATGAAGGTGAATTTAAAAACAAAAGTAATTAACTTTAGATAATACCCATGATTAGCCGGCCTGGCATAATCAGTAGCCAACTTCAAATTAATTTATAAGCAGAAGCAGTATTTTTTCTTTTTATTCAATTCGACTTGACTTTTACAAGGACGAAGTCCGAAGTGAAAGTTGTAGTCGAATGAATCCCGTCTCGCCTCAGGCGAGACGGGATTGGTTCAATACCCCGTTGCTTGCAACAGTATTTTCAATTCGACTTGACTTTTACAAGGACAAAGTCCGAAGTGAAAGTCGTAGT
>CAYWHE010000246.1:0-5179 GCA_964458125.1 uncultured Flavobacteriaceae bacterium
CGTTAACCTGCAGGCACTGGTGGAAGAAGTTTTGTTTGAAGATAATTTTAACCTGGGGCCATTGCCTAACAAGTGGAGCCAGACTACCGGAACCATCAGTTCGGCCTGCGGTTCATATACAGGCGATGCCTTGTACTTTAATAACAACGGAGCAAGATTTGCTTCCACACAAAACATGAATCTATCGGCAGGAGGAATCATTCAATTCCGCCTGAAAATCGCCGCCGGGTCTGCTCCCTGTGAAGATGCAGATCCGGGCGAAAATGTAATACTCACTTACTCCATCAATTCAGGTCAAACCTGGACGCCGGTAGCTGTATTCAACGAAGCGCTTTACCCTCAATTTACGCTGATTAACATTCCGCTTCCAACCGCAGCAGCAACTTCCTCCACCATGTTGCGGTGGTCGCAGGCCATTCATTCAGGTGTCAATGAAGACAACTGGGCGCTTGATGATATTTCCATTCGGCATAATGCCCTGTCAGGTTATTCGTTTTCCTGGTCACCTTCCACCGCCTTGTTGTACCCGCTGTCAGCCCAGACACCTGCCGTTCCGGATTCCAATATGATCTATTCACTTGTTATAACCGACAGTATCAGCGGTTGCATGCTTTCGGATTCTGTTTTCATCCAGGTCAACGACCTTCCGGTTTTTGAACTCGGAGCGGATACTACACTTTGCAGCGGTCCTGTCATTACCATCGATGCAGGAAATTCAGGCACTTCCTGGCAATGGTCCACCGGAAGCACCAACCAAACAATCTCCTGCACACTTTCCGGCACCTATTTCGTAACAGTTACAAATGCCGGAGGATGCACAGCTAAAGATTCCCTTACGCTGCATTTTATTCCCATTCCTTTACCACCGCTGGGAAATGACACCTTCCTGTGTGATGGAAATACCATTCAGTTGCAGGCTCAAAACCCCGGATCTTCCTACCTGTGGTCTGGTGGCGATACAACGCAATCCATGGCGGTTATTCAAAGCGGCACCTATATCCTCACCGTTACAAACGGCGGATTATGCCGGATTGAGGACAGTATACAGGTGAGTTTCCTGTCTCTGCCTTCAGTCACCCTTATTCCGGATACACAGCTTTGTTCCGGAAACCAGATTAGCCTGGATGCAGGAACTTCCGGATACGTTTACTACTGGTCGACAGGTTTTAACGGCCCCGCCATCACGGTTCTGATTACAGGAAACTATTGGGTGGAGGTTACTGATTCGAACGGATGCCGGAACAGGGATTCCGTGAATGTAACATTCACGCCCCTTCCGGTGGTGAACCTGGGCAGCGATACAACATTTTGCCAGGGAGGTCAAATCCTGCTGCAGGCGGGAAACCCGGGAGCCGATTATCAATGGTCGGATGGCTCCACCTGGTCCGTTTTCTCCACCGGAACTTCCGGAATAATCGTTGTAACGGTAACAGACTCCCTTCACTGTACCTCCGTTGATTCCATCCGGATTACGGTATTACCATTGCCGTCTGTCTGGCTTGGCGCCGATACCATTTTATGTGCAGGAGATTCGCTCCTGCTGAATGCAGGCAATCCCGGAGCTACCTTCAATTGGTCCACGCACCATCATACTTCATCCATTCTGATCAGGGAAACCGGTTCCTACCAGGTCTATGTCACCGATTCCAATGATTGTATTTCCACGGATGATATTCTGGTCCGCTTTAAAAGTCCTCCGTCCATCCGGTTGTCATCCTTTGCCTTGCTCTGTATCGGCGACAGCATGGAGATTCATCCGCTGGCCCCGGAAGCAGTCAGTTCCATTTGGGTTCCGTCTTTCGGATTACAGCCCATTTCGCATATCTCAGTTATTGCATTTCCGCAAATTCCGGTTACCTATACGCTTACCATCTGGGATTCGATTCACTGCACCTCCTCAGCCGTCATTTCCATCGGGATAAAGCATCCCCCGTTAGTATTCCTTGGTCACGACACTGCATTTTGTGAAGGACAGGCCATAACTCTTCATGCTGGAAGCGGAGAACCTGCGTATTCCTGGAACAACCAATCAGACGATAGTGTGCTGACAGTGACCACTGTTGGCACTTACTGGGTTGAAGTTCAAAATTCCTGCGGAAGACGGAGGGATTCAATTGTCATTGGAAATCCATATCCACTTCCTGTCCCTGTCCTTGGTCATGGGGGAGTCATCTGCCGGGAACCTGAACCGGTCCTGGATGCCGGAAATGAAGGATGCATCTATAACTGGTCTGATGGAACAACCAACCGGTATCTCCATCCAGCCGTTTCAGGAACATATACAGTTACCGTTACAAGCGAACATCAATGCACCGCTTCAGGTCAGGTACAGCTGGAACTTATTGATAAACCTGATTTTAGCCTGGGTGCAGACACCCTGCTTTGTCAAGGTCATGTATGGAAGCTCGAGGCAACAGCGCCTTATGCCACCTATGAATGGCAGGACGGCAGCCAAAACCCATACCTGTATGCCAGCCAGCCAGGCTGGTACTGGGTCCGGGTAAACAATCAGTGTGGTACTGATTCGGACAGTTTATTCCTGGATTATGCGGATTGCCTGTGCCGGTTATACATTCCCAATGCCTTTACTCCAAACGAGGACGGCGTAAATGATCAGTTTCTGCCGCAGACCTACTGTGAGGTTAATAAATACCAACTTCGTGTTTTCAACCGATGGGGGGAATTGCTGTTTGAAACATCCGATTTCCGTAAGGGCTGGAATGGCCTGAAAAATAACCGGCCTTCACCTGAAGGCATTTACGTGTATGATATACGTTATGAGTCGGAGATCCAGGGACAAAAAAATGAAACCAGGAATTGCAGCAGCTTCGCACTGATCCGCTGAATGTTCCGCATGGCTTAATGGCCCGGCAAATTTCCGGAAAAGTTCATCAGGGGGGTGAATCTTATTTCCTTTCCGCCGGGCCATTCCTTTTTACAATCAAACTTTTTCATGAACCCTTTGAAATGGAAATTTTAAAAATCTGCCTTCCAAAACCCAGTTTATAATTCAGGGAATATATCCGTTGTGTAACAACGATACACTTTGTCAAATCAGCGCATAGGTTTATTACATGCAGCATCAAATGCGATTTTTACATTAACCGCTATTATCCGATATACCGGAAATTGAAAAATTACGATCCATCCGGCAACTCATTGATATAATTTTGGAGCTGACTTATAAAAATCCACCAACGGTCCCCGGAATAACCTGTTATTGACCGCTAAAGGTTCAGAATAAAATATTCCAGGATATCCTGAATGTCATGACTATAATATCCCATCGGATGGTTGTGAAAAGTGGTAAAAAAGATAACTCCACCTGGATTTTCATCATCCACATCCATGCTTGCGGCAAGCGGCCCATAGCCCATAGCATTGTCTGAAATGATCACATTGAATGGCAAGTCTACCTGGCTGATCACTTCCCATCCACCCAAATCATAATAAATATCAAGCGAATCCTTACCGAGCAGGTTGATAATAGCCGGGCTGATTATGTCTGTATTATAAATCATGCCGGCTATCCCTGACTTTAGCGTACAAAGTGAAGAATCTTCAATAAAGCCGCCAATTTTAGGTGACACACAGGAAGCCAAAGCATGAACGCCCGATTCAGCGGAGTGTCCCATACGACTGAGATGGTAATCCATACCGGGACGGAGATGGTTGTCGCCGGTCAGGCATTCAACCGCAAAATCGGAAGCATAAATACTCCCCAGGCCGGCTATATAACTGTTCAGGTTCGCATACCTGGAACTATCCATATTCAATCCCGACATCTCCAGGAGTCCGCAATTTAAAAACAGGGCCGCGTAAGGGGTAAGAGTGGGAAGACTGGACAAATCATTCAACGTTAGGGCTGACGCATTATAGCCCAGGGTATCCATGATGATGGTTTCGATTTTATCCCAGCTGCCGGGAATGTATGCCAGATTTTTGACCTATTTCAATTCGGTCTGAACATAGGAAAGGGAAATAGTCTGTTTGGATTCAATACTGGTGTTTATTTCCGTTTTAAAAACATGTCCTCCTCCCGTCTGTATTACCAACTTGTAGGTTCCTGCAGCCACCGGCAAAACAAAGTCCCCGTTTTTATCCGAAACCGTTTTGTAAATGCCGGCCAGTATTTCGGCAGATCCAATGGCTTTACCGGATGGGGCGTGAACCTTTCCTGAAAATGCGGCATCGACAACAGGCTGAGCGTTTCCGGATTCCTGCTCTCCCTTTTTACAGCTTGCCAACATCAGGCTGCTGAACAGGAAAAGCAATAGTATTCTGGCTTTTGGTTTGCGTTGGTTTGTTTTCATGGGACGCTCTCTTTTATGGTTTAATAAAGAAGACGGAATTAACGGGCATTCCGATGCACATGCTTTAAATTATAATTATTTACGGATGGCGGAAAAACCCATCAGTCCAAAGGCCAAATCAAGGATAAAAATTTATAAAACAGAAAGGAGAAAGGCTTAATCCAAACCTCATGTTCTGAAACTCAGCGGGATAACCGGCAGTTTGTACTGACTGGCATGATACAGGACAAGAAATAAATGGCAACGCTTCCTGCAGGAAAATTCATTAAGCCTGTGCAGTAGGGCCTCCAAAATTCATGGGAATACTGATTCCTTCCGTCTGTTTAATGACACCATGAATATTTTCGAACTTGCTGATATTGTCATGCAGGGCAGTCAGAAAACGCTTCGCATGCTGAGGTGTCAGCACCACACGGGACTTCACCTTGGCCTTGGGGACGCCCGGCATTACCTTAATAAAATCAATCACAAATTCACTGTTGCTGTGTGTAATGATGGCGAGGTTGGAATAAATTCCTTCCGCCATATCCTCCGTGAGTTCAATATTGAGCTGGGGTGCGTGTTTTTCGTCCATGGGATCAGATGTTTAGCAGAATTAACTATTGTTAACCACAAAAATAAAAAAAGTCCGGCGGATAAAGATGTCCGTCGGACTTTTTATTTCTGAACAAAGGAAGGCTTATTTCACCAATTCCTCTTTGTCCATACTTTTGGAAGCCATCAGCAGGTCGTATTCTTCCTGGGATCCGACGATGATCTTCTCATATTCACGCAAACCTGTTCCGGCTGGGATCAGGTGACCCACGATGACATTTTCCTTCAATCCAAGCAATTCATCAATCTTTCCATTGATGGCAGCCTCATTG
>CAYWHE010000247.1:0-5115 GCA_964458125.1 uncultured Flavobacteriaceae bacterium
TCACCTGATGGAGTATCATTTTTTCAATGCAGCGGAAGAGGAAATAAAAATCTAAACGAAAGCAGGATTAATTCTGGGTATGAACCCGGGGGAAGTCCTGTACCCACCCCGATTCGCTTCGCGACCGGATTCATTCGACTACGACTTTCATTTCGGACGTTGTCCTTGTAAAAGTCAAGTCGAATTGAACCCCGATTCCGCTGCAAGCAGTGCGGTATTGAACCGGTGCCGAAACGCTTCGCGACCGGGATTCATTCGACTAAGACTTTCACTTCGGACGTTGTCCTTGTAAAAGTCAAGTCGAATTGAATTGTAAGGGATGAGGCGAAAACAGCTGTTTCAGTTGGCATCAGGTAGTAAGCGGCAGACAGGAGGCAGTAATAATCAGTTGGCCGTGATGGAACAATGCCATGAAACAACCCGGAGTCGAAAACTAAAGCCTTTAAACTGCTTCCTGACTGCTTCCTGAAATCAGTTATAAGCAAAGCAATAGGTATTCAGTGCTTCGCCAATTTTGTAAAGATCGTTTTTGATATCCTCGAGATAGGTCTGAAGTCCGGTTTTAAAAATATGGTTCAGGTCGGTGTATTGCACCTTGCTTCTGACCTTTCCGATAAGATGTTCGAGTTCCTTGTAGTTTTCCGGACTGCTGAAAGGCCTTAAGCGGTCCAGGGTCCGCCACAACTGATTCAGACAGTATAAAAGGGAACGGGGATAATTGGTATTAAGGATGAGCATATCGGCCACATAACGGCTTTCAATTCCGGATTTGTAATTTTTGGTATACAATTCATAACCCGATACCGACATCAGCACCAGTTTCCAGTAATGGATATCCTGTACCGTATCGTTTTCCTTATGAATGGACTGGTATTTCACATCGAGGATATCGGCCGTCTGAATGCACCTTTCGAGGAATTTTCCCATATTCATATAAAGCCATCCTTCTCCGCGCCCCATGGTGATTTCGGCTGTTCCATAAAAAACATAACAATGTTTCAGCATTTCATTGATCACGAATATGGGATCATCCGAATCAATCAGGTCGCTGATGACCGGTTCGTTGACGTAATGATAAAACTGGTTGATGCAGCCCCAGACTTCAAGGGCGATGTGATCCTGCACCCCACGGGCGTTTTCCCGGGCATGGGTAATCAGGTTCCGGACGGAGTTGGGGTTTGGTTTTTCGTCTATCAGGAAATGCAGTACCTGTTGACTGTCACCGGCCAGTTCATCGATCTGCGCTTCCCGTAAATCGGAGAAAATCCTTAGCACCGGTTTCCAGCTGAAAGGAACTCCGGAAGCCGTTTCCAGGGAAGCTGAATAGTTGACTTTGATCATCCTCAGGTTTCCGTCGGCCCGTTCTACATAACGGGTGAGCCAGAACAGGGAATCGGCAATGCGGCTTAACATAGCATGGGTTTTATACCGGGTAAATATAAACAATGTGTTGAAAAAATCACTGGTGCGGCTATGACAATCCACCTATCTTTGCATGGATAAACAAGATTTTTACCGGGGTAAACCCGGCGATCCATACGCATGATTAAATACACACCCCATTACCTGAAAAAACTGGAAGAAATCCTGGAACGGAACAGCTACGATTTGAGATACGAAAAAGGCAATTTCAAATCCGGCTTTTGTATCCTCGAGTCGAAAAAAGTAGTGGTGGTGAATAAGTTTGCCGGGCTGGAAAGCCGCATCAATGCGCTGGTGGAAATCTTCCGGGTGCTGGGGGATAAACTGGAATTGGATCCCGACAGCCGGCAACTGGTGATTACCGGACCAAAACCGGAAACGCCTGAATAAAAAAAGCCTTCCCATTCCGGGAAGGCTTTTCCGTTTAAGCTGAGCTCAGGCTTTCTTTTCTTCAATCCTGGCTTTTTTGCCGGAGATATTGCGGAGGTAAAAAATACGGGCCCTGCGAACAATACCTCGTTTATTGACTTCCAGTTTGGTGATTTTCGGACTTTGAAGCGGAAAAATACGCTCCACACCAACACCATTGGAGATTTTTCTGACGGTAAAGGTTTCCGTCATGCCGGTTCCTTTACGTTGCAACACGACACCCTGGAACTGCTGTTCCCGTTCTTTGTTGCCTTCGATAATTTTATAAAAGACGGTCACCGTATCACCGGCTTTAAATTCAGGTCTTTTTTTCCTTTCTACGAGTTGCTCGGAAGCAATTTTAACGAAGTCCATGTTCGTAATGCGTTGGTCGGTTTTTTACTTAATTGATTCAGAATCAGAAATTTGATTAATTATTTCCCACTCTTTTGAAAACAGGCTGCGAAGATAGGAAAATTAATCCATTGAAAAGGAAAAAACCCGTTTATTTTTTTGAAAGCCCGGGCCTTTTTTGCCGTGTCCGTTCCATGGAACGTTCATCCTTCCATTCATTGATCAGTTTTTCATTTCCCGATAAAAGTATTTCCGGAACTTTCCAACCCTTAAAATCAGCCGGGCGGGTATACACCGGGGGAGCCAGGAGGTTATCCTGAAAGGAATCGCTTAAAGCAGAGGTTTCATCATTTAAAACCCCGGGTATCAAACGGATTATGGCATCAGCAAGCACGGCTGCAGCCAGTTCTCCACCCGACAACACATAGTTGCCGATGGAAATTTCCCGGGTAATGAAATGTTCGCGTACCCGTTCATCCACACCCTTGTAATGCCCGCAGAGAATCAGCAGGTTTTGATCCAGGCTAAGGCTATTGACCATGGCCTGATCCAGCAGTTCACCATCAGGGCTCATGTAAATAATTTCATCATAATCCCGTTCCTTCTTCAGCGCTTCAATACAGGCTGCAATGGGTTCAATCATCATCACCATGCCGGCTCCTCCTCCGTATGCGTAATCATCCACGCTTTTATGCCTGTTTGATGCATAATCACGGAGGTTGACCAGGTTCACCCGGGCCAGGTTTTTTTCCCGGGCCCTTTTCAGGATACTGTGCGAAAAGGGCCCTTCCAGCAAGCCGGGTAAAATGGTTATGATATCGATCTGCAACATCCTGTAAAAGTAGGGAATTGAAATGAGCGGCAACGGCTAATCCCGCAGTAATTATTGATTATATCCGTCCAGTGATCCGGGCATTCCGCCTGCATCCGTAAAATACCCGATGGACTGATCAGAGTTGCCTGCAGACTGTATGTCATGGAAGTATTCAGGGAGCCATTTTGACCAGCCTGGCATAACCTGTATTCCCGCCCGCCGAAAAGGTGACTAAATAGACACCTTCACTTAATCCGGATATATCGACCGGATCATTTTTGTCAATAATTTTTTTCAGGCAGCATGAACCCAGCATATCATAAACGATCAGTTCGGCCGAAACAGACGGTTCCGCGCCCCAGTCAATTCCCAACTGGCCGGTTGCCGGGTTGGGATTTAACTTGATAGCCGGTGCAAGGTCAGGGTTATCCTGCATACCTGAAATCAATGGCCAGCTGAGCACCTTAAACCCGGCCCAGTTGCTGAAATAGGGGATAAAGGAATTGATATAGGTGATGTAAATATAGGGCCCCCATACATCGGTACCCCAACATGCTTTGGAGTTACCAGTGGGTCCCCAGCCGTTGCAGGAATCCGGCAGGGCGGGGTTGGAAACGTCCACGATGCGTAATTCACTGTCTCCGGAGGAGAGGTAAATTATTTTCCGCTGCTGGTCATAAACCATCTGGTTGGTGTGCCCCTGGCAACCGTTCCAGTTGGTGGAAGGCAACTCGCAGCCCCAGGGGTTCCACCAGCCCGTTTGGGTGAGATTACCCACATTGCTGATGTCAACCACCTCAAGACCGCAATAATCTTCCGAAATAAAGGCCAGGTTGCCATCGATGACGATGTGATTAAACGCTTCCTGTTTATTGGAGGAGCCGGGGTTCAGGTATTGGGCAATCTGGGAAGGACTGGATTTGCTGGTCACATCAATAACCCTTAACCCGCCGGCATCATAACACAGGAAAAGCGTATCATTTTTAATGGCCATGCCCCGGGCATTCGGAGCCTGAACGGCATTTGGGTTTACGACCGGCCAGTCGGGATCGGGTACGTAATTCGACTCCAGGGTGATGTTGCTTTTATTGGTAATGTTGAGAATGAAGATGCCCTGGGTCATGGCTGCCAGGTAGGCATAATTTCCTTCAACCAGCAGGGTGGAGGCTCCTTTAACCACAGCCGGCCATTTCCAGAAATCGAGCACCTGGGGATTGGCAGGAACGCTTATATCCAGGATGGCCATGCCGGGATTTTCCGGATTGGTACCGAAAAAATTTCCAAGCGCCACATACAGGTAAATGCTGTCCTGGACCAGGTACATGATGTCAAGGGAATCAAACTGACTTGGAGAAACATTATAGGCAAGTTGTGGAGACTGAATATTGCTGATGTTGTAAATGGACAACCCTCCTTCTTTTCCGGCCACATAGCAATAAGGACGGTTCAGGCGATCGGCCACCACACCAACCGGCACGGAGAATAACAGCTGCACCTGTGACTGCAACTGGAGACTGTCACTGAAACAGTTTTGTGAACGGGCGGGTCTTTGCTGCAGCAGTAAGAAGAGTCCGCTCAGCAGGAGGATTGTCTTTTTCATGGCGATAGAGGTATATGTCGAAACGGAATTGGAAATAATAATCCGGACGAAAGCGCTTCATGTTTTGTTACAGGTTACGGGCATGTATTCATGGATGTTTACGGGTTCGGTCCTGGCAACGTTCAGGTTGTTTCCAGCACCCAGGTGTCCTTACTGCCGCCGCCCTGGGATGAGTTCACCACCAGTGATCCTTCGCGCAGGGCCACACGGGTAAGCCCTCCGGGAACAATCTCAATACCTTCCGGACCGCAGAGCGCATAGGGTCTCAGGTCGATGTGCCGGGGTTTCAGCTGCCCGTTGATGAAACACGGCGCGGTACTGAGGGACAGGACCGGTTGGGCGATATAGGAACGCGGTTCTTTTCGGATGGCGGCCTGCATGGATGCAATTTCCTCATCACTGGCGGAGGTTCCGATGAGCATACCATAACCGCCGCTTTCATTGGTTTTTTTAACCACCATGTTGTTGATGTTCTTCAGCACATACTGGCATTCATCATCATTCCAGCATTGCAGGG
>CAYWHE010000248.1:0-5086 GCA_964458125.1 uncultured Flavobacteriaceae bacterium
CAATAATCACTATGCACTGACCGATCTACTGCTGCTGACGGTTTTTTCCGTCTTTATCAAACCGAGTTACTTCTTTGTGTTCTCCATATCCTTCCCGCTTTATTACCTGCTCCGGTTTAGCATCAATAAAAATTTTTTTCTCACCGGAATGGTCAGCCTCCTTGCTGCTTTTTCCCTGCTGCTGGTTTACCGGTATGTTTATACGGGAAGCGATTCATCCGTAACCATTCGTCCCTTTCATGTCTGGAGCTACTGGAGCGATAACATACCCCTGTCACTGTTGGTTTCCATCCTCTTCCCGCTGCTGTTCCTGGTTTTTTATTACAGGCAGGTCCTGCAGAGCCATTTACTCAGCTATGCCTGGGTTCAGATGCTTGTTGCAGTGCTCATTTACAGCCTGCTTACCGAAACCGGGGGCAGGGAAATGCATGGAAATTTTGGATGGCAAACCATCATATGCAATTATCTTTTGTTTTTTTGCACCTGGATGATCTACCTGGGAATCCTGGCTGAAAGAAGAACGATAAAAGTCAAAGACAGGATCCTGACCGGGGTTTTCCTGCTTCATGTGCTGGCCGGTGTGGTTTTCCTGCTTAAATTGCCTCTTTATGGGGCGCGTTAACCCAATAACTGAATCTATACACTTATGAAAATTCCATTTAACAAGCCTTACCTCAGCGGAAATGAACCTGAGTACATCAGGGAAGCTGTATTAAGCGGTAAAATTTCCGGAGACGGAATCTTCACCAAAAAATGCCACGCTTTCTTTGAAAAAAAGTATGGTTTTAAAAAAGCGCTGCTGGTCACCTCCTGTACGGATGCTTTGGAAATGGCTGCTATCCTGGCAGACATTAAGCCAGGGGATGAGGTGATTGCGCCTTCCTATACCTTTGTTTCAACGGTCAATGCTTTTGTGCTGAGGGGGGCAAAAATTGTTTTTGCAGACAGCCGCCAAGAACATCCCAATATCGATGCCGACACCCTGGAGAGCCTGATCACACCACGCACGAAAGCCATCATCGCGGTTCACTATGCCGGGAATGCGTGTGAAATGGATAAAATCATGGCGCTGGCTGCAGCCAATCAACTGCTCGTTATTGAAGATGCAGCCCAGGCCATCGATTCCTATTACCAAGAGAGGCCCCTCGGCGGCATTGGGCATTTCGGGGCATTTTCATTTCATGAAACCAAGAATATCATAGCTGGCGAAGGCGGGTTGATCACCATCAATGATGAAAGGTATATCCATCGTGCGGAAATTGTCCGGGAAAAAGGCACCAACCGATCCGCCTTTTTCCGGGGGGAGGTCGATAAATACGGATGGGTGGATATCGGCTCTTCCTTTTGCCTTCCGACATCATTGCTGCCTTTCTCTATGCCCAACTGGAAAACCTCTGGAGCATACAGGGCAAAAGAAAACACATTTGGGACACGTATCATATCCGGCTGAGGCCACTGGAGACGGAAGGAAAACTGTTGCGGCCGGTTCTTCCTGAATATGCCACCAACAATGCGCACATGTATTACGTAATTTGCCGGAACCTGGAGGAACGCACCGGACTGATCAACCACCTGAAAGCTAATGATATACTTTCTGTTTTTCACTACCTGTCGCTACACCGGTCCCCATTTTACAAGGACAAACATGACGGACGTGCCTTACCAAACAGCGATCGTTTCAGCGACTGCCTGCTGAGGCTTCCGATGTATTTTGAACTGACCGAGGATGACCTGAACAGGATCATCGGTTGCATATATGAATATTATAATAAGCGGTGAGCCTGTCATGGAACCGGTTTCCTTTTACCTGATGAACCAGCGGGGCTGGTCAGTACTTTCAGCTGTTCTGGATGGTTTCGGTGCCGGGATAATCAGGGCGGTCGTTACCTCCCGGGATACGGCCATGTCCAAAGATTATTACGATGAGATTGTCTCCCTTTGCGGGAAACACAAGGTACCTGTTTACGACCGGACCAGCGTTGATATCCCAAAAAAAGGTTTTAAAATCGCCATTGGCTGGCGCTGGCTGATACCCGACAGTACCAACCTCATCGTGCTGCATGATTCCCTCTTACCCCGTTACCGGGGATTTACCCCGCTGGTGAACATGTTGATCAATGGGGAGCAAAAAATTGGCGTAACGGCCCTTTACGCATCGGAAGAATACGACAAGGGCGAAATTATCGGCCAATTGGCAGTGCCTGCTTTGTATCCGTTGCGAATCAGTGCCGCTATCGAACAGGTCAGCTCACTTTATGAAAAACTGGTACTGGACATACTTCGCCAGTTTGCCCAAGGAAAAAGACCCGCATCCAGTTCCCAGGAAGAAGCCCTGGCGACTTATAGCCTATGGAGGGAGGAGGCGGATTACCGGATAAACTGGAACCTGCCCGCCCCCGAGATCAGGCGTTTCATTGATGCTGTCGGCTTCCCTTATAAAGGGGCTTCCTCACGGGCAGGAGACAAAACTGTGCGGATACAGGCTGCCGAAGAAGCAGGCGATGTCCGGATTGAAAACCGCGATGCCGGCAAGATTATTTTTATGAATGAAGGCAAACCTGTGGTTGTCTGCGGACAGGGGTTGTTGCAGATTACGGATATTCAGGACGAAGAAGGAAAATCACTGCTTCCATATACGAAATTCAGGACCCGTTTCTGCTGAACGGGTATTTCAGCAGATTTTAAACACGGCTATTTTGCCTGCAGGTATTTTTTTCGGGATGTTCCGGCTAAATTGTATTTTTGCCGGCAAAACAGAACGCAGACCTGATATGGGAACAATAGCCGGGATAATTGCCAGACAGATTTTGGATTCAAGGGGAAACCCCACCGTTGAAGTTGATGTTTACACCTCTAACGGCATCATGGGCCGTGCAGCTGTTCCTTCCGGGGCATCTACCGGCGCCCATGAAGCAGTTGAATTACGCGACAATGATAAAAAGAGATACCTGGGCAAGGGTGTGCTGAAGGCGGTAAACAATATCAACAGCGCTATTGCGGAGGAACTGAAGGGTAGCAGCATTTTTGCCCAGGGATCCATCGACAACCGCATGATTGCACTGGACGGAACGGAAAATAAGGGTAACCTGGGCGCCAACGCCATCCTGGGTGTTTCCCTGGCCGTTGCCAAAGCCGCCGCTCTTGAATCGGGAATGCCGCTTTACCGTTATGTCGGCGGTGTCAATGCCCGGACCCTGCCTGTTCCGATGATGAACATACTGAACGGGGGCTCCCATGCAGACAACAGTATCGATTTTCAGGAGTTTATGGTGATGCCAACCGGTGCAGGGTCCTTTTCCGAAGCCTTGCGCATGGGTGCCGAGGTTTTTCACCACCTGAAAAAAGTTCTGAAAGACAAGGGCCTTTCCACCAATGTCGGGGATGAAGGCGGTTTTGCACCGAATATCAAATCCAATGAAGAAGCCATCCAGATCGTCCTGAAAGCCATAGAGTCAGCAGGTTACCGTCCTGGCGAAGATATTTATATTGCCATGGATGCCGCTTCAACCGAGTTTTACGATGCCACCGCAAAGGTTTACCATTTACACAAGTCAAGCGGGGAGAAACTCACCTCCTCCCAACTGGTAGCTTACTGGAAGGACTGGGTTTCCAAATACCCCATCCTGTCTATTGAGGACGGCCTAGCCGAAGATGACTGGGAAGGCTGGAAGGAAATGACCCAGGTACTTGGGGATAAAATTCAGCTGGTTGGAGATGACCTGTTTGTGACCAATGTCACCCGGCTTCAGAAGGGTATTAACGAAGGCATCGCCAACTCCATCCTGGTGAAAGTAAACCAGATCGGTACGCTGACCGAAACCATCAATGCCGTGGAACTGGCCAAATCAAATTCCTATACTTCCGTGATGAGTCACCGCTCTGGTGAAACGGAGGACAGCACCATAGCCGACCTTGCTGTTGCCCTTCATACCGGGCAGATCAAAACCGGTTCAGCCTCACGTTCCGACAGAATAGCCAAGTACAACCAATTGCTCCGGATTGAGGAGGAACTGGGTGAATCCGCCGAGTTCCATAAAATGTAAAAAACGGGCCAAAAGCTGCCAAACAACCCAACGATGGAAAAAGAAGGCAACAACCTGAAGCAGGCTGAGGGAGAATCTTCACTGGCTCATCATCATGGGGACAGGGTTCGTGTACGCAAACGAATAAGAGTGAAAAAGAAAAAGAGCCCCAGGAAAAAAATACGCAAATTTATAGAGCGTCTGAT
Source organism: uncultured Flavobacteriaceae bacterium (assembly GCA_964458125.1). Lineage (GTDB taxonomy): Bacteria > Bacteroidota > Bacteroidia > AKYH767-A > OLB10 > CAYWHE01. The sequence goes on from CAYWHE010000248.1 coordinate 4,229, forward strand.
TTGGCTGATCATCCTGGTTGCGTTTCTGTTAACCCTGATCTACCTGTTAAAGGAGCTGGACCTGACAGATGCCCGGTATAAGAAAAAGAAAAGTTCGCTCAACCGGATCAGGCCGATTGAGCTATTTTTCAGCTCTTCCAAAACCTCCGGTGAAGCTATCAAAACCTGATATTTCTCATGTGCCTGGAAATGCCGGTTTAACTGCCAGTAAGCCTTTTTAACGCATTTATTTTGGAGATTGTCATGCTTCTTCCTAAATTCGCAAGCGTTTTTCAGACAAAAAAAACTAAGTCGATTTTATAATCGTTTAGCTACTTATGGATAAGCTTAAAGAGAAATTCGAACAAACTGCTGCGCCTGTTGCTCAGCAAATCAAAGAGCTGATCAGGGACCACGGGGACCATGTGATCGGGCAATACACCATTGAACAGGTTTACCATGGCATGAAAGGCATGATCGGGATGGTTACCGAGACGTCCAAACTAGATCCGGAAGAAGGGATCCGTTTTCGCAAGTCGTACAGGGCGGCGAGTACTGTCCCGATTCCAGAGACAGCAGTGCCGAGGTCGGCCACAGATGTTCCCGGTGATGGCTTTCCGTAGGGTGGCAGTTACTCCGTGCGTTGGGTTCTCCTCCGACAGCGGCGGGCCTTCTACCTCAGACTGAACTAATCTGTGCGTGTGCTGCGCGGACACTACGCCGCGTAGTACGGGCAACTGGCACCGACTGGATTCCTTCCGGCAAGAGGTCAAGCGACAGTGGTATCGAACGCTACGCCGCCGCAACGAACGCGAGCTGACGTGGGCGCAATATCAACTGCTGCTCGACCGATGGCCACTGCCCGCACCACAGCTTCAG
>CAYWHE010000249.1:0-5070 GCA_964458125.1 uncultured Flavobacteriaceae bacterium
ATTTTTCCGCTATCTCCCTTTCCTTCAGTTCCATTTTGAAAGGAACCGAAGCCGCAAACCGGATTCCAGGCACGGAAGAACTAAACTTCACCCGCAACGGGAACATTCCTTCTTACCTCCGCTTTAATGCCCTGGCACAACCCGAATTCAGCCAGTTTGAAAAATGGTTCCGATCCACTTTCAGCATCAGCCCGGAATACGGATTTATGCAGCTTTCTTCCGAAACGGACGCATTGGGTTTTACACATTTCCGATACCGTCAGACTTTTCATGGTTTTCCGTTGGATGGAACGATGTTCCTTGTTCATGTTAAAAACAACCGCATCGTTTCCATGAACGGAAACGTGTCCGACAAACCGGGCATGGAAACCTGGATACATCTGGATGAAAATGCCGCCCTGAAAAAAGCGCTTGGCCATATGGGCGCTGCTTCCTACCGCTGGCAGTCGGAGTTATTGGAGAACATCCTGAAGCAGCATACCGGAAATCCGCAGGCTACCTGGTTTCCCAAAGGCATCCTCGTATTCGCACCGGTAAATTTCGACCTGAAAAAAGCAAACTACCGCCTTTGTTACCGTTTCGATATCTATGCCCAGTCTCCTCTCAGGCGGGAGTATGTGTATGTGGATGCGGCCTCCGGTGAAGTGATTGCCTCACTCAACCGCATTCATGAAATTGATGTTCCGGGTGTTGCCCATACCAAATACAGCGGCATTAAACCCATTACTACTGACAGTACAGGGCCCGGCTCTTACCGCCTGCGCGAAACAGGACGCGGACTCGGAATTGAAACCTATAACCTCCACCAGTCCACCAGCCAGGGCAATGCCACCGATTTTACCGATACGGATAACGACTGGAACAACATCAACGTGGACCAGGATGAAGTCGCCACCGATGCACACTGGGGTGCGGAAATGACTTATGATTATTACTTCATCAAATACGGCCGCAACAGCATTGACGGAAACGGGCAGAAACTGCTGAGCAATGTACATTACGATTCGGGCCTGATCAATGCCAACTGGGACGGAACGTACATGAACTACGGGGATGGAGACCTGTCGCAGGGCTATACTCCGCTGACCTGCCTCGATGTGACGGGGCATGAAATCACCCACGGACTGACGGAAAATTCAGCCGGACTTGTTTATTCCTATGAGAGCGGGGCACTGAATGAATCGTTCAGTGATATCTTCGGAAATACCATCCGCCAGTATGGCAAACAAAATGCCGTCATCAACTGGTTTATCGGTGATGAGATGGGCGGCACTCCTTTCCGGAACATGGCCGATCCCGGGCAGTATAACGATCCCGACACCTACCTCGGAAACAACTGGTCAACCGGCCCGGGCGACAATGGCGGGGTGCATACCAACAGCGGTGTGCAGAACTTCTGGTATTACCTGCTGGTGGAAGGAGGCAGCGGTACCAATGATAACGGTGATGCCTATACGATTACCGGTCTGGGTCTTGATGATGCGGCCGCCATCGCTTACCGGAGCCTGACCGTTTACCTGACGCCTTCATCCGAATACGCCGATGCGCGCTATTATTCGATCCAGGCGGCTATCGACCTGTACGGACCCTGTACCCCTGAAGTTATTGCCGTTACCAATGCCTGGTATGCCGTTGGTGTCGGCAACGCATTTGTCATGGGTGTGACCAGTAATTTTAACGCCTCCCAGGTGAACTACTGCCAGGCTCCCGCTTCGGTCAGTTTTTTAAACACCAGCAACAATGCCGGTTATTTCATGTGGTATTTCGGTGACGGAGATACCAGTTCGGCCGTTAATCCCGTACACACGTACACCGGTTACGGCACCTATAATGTGAAATTGGTGGCCGACGGCGGTGCGTGCGGACTGGATTCCGTATTAAAAACGGCTTACATCCATGTGGACAGCCTGATCCCCTGCATCGTCATTTTACCCGCTTCGGGCCAGGGACAAACCCAGACCGCCTGTGCCGGAACGCTGTATGATGACGGCGGGCCGAATGGCAATTACAGCGACAACATCAACAACAACATTACCATTGCTCCTACCGGAGCTTCGTATGTAACGCTTTCCTTTACCTTATTCAATCTTGAAAATAATTACGATTATTTGTACGTATATGACGGTCCTACCGTAAACAGCCCGCTGATCGGCCAATATTCCGGCAACGCATTACCCAATGGCGGCACCATCATCTCCACCTCCGGCTCCATCACCCTCCGCCAGACTTCCGACCAGGGCCTGACGTATTCCGGGTTTGCCGTCAACTGGCAATGTGCTTACCCGACTTCGGCTCCCACGGTTAATTTTACGGCCGATGTCACCAGCAGCTGTTCGGGTACCATCAATTTTACCGATCTCTCCACCAACGGCCCCCTGACCTGGCATTGGGATTTCGGTGACGGCAACACCTCCTCCCTGCAAAGTCCTTCGCATTTTTATGTCAACAACGGAATCTATACGGTTAAGCTTGTCGCATCCAACGCCATCGGTACCGATTCACTGGTTCAGACTTCGTATATAACCATCAGCAAACCCCAGGCTCCATTATCACAGGGTATCACCATCTGTGAAGGGCAATCGGCAACCCTCACGGCATCGGGCAACGACACCCTCAGCTGGTTTGATGTTTCAACCGGAGGAAGTCCCTTAACCACGGGCACCGTTTACACCACACCTGCGCTGAACATCACAACCACCTATTATGTGGACGCTTCCGTATTCCCGGCCATGCAGTATGACGGGCCGGTTGACAATACCTTCGGAGGAGGAAACAACTATACCAACAACAATTACAGGTACCTGGCCTTTGATGTCTTCTCTCCGGTCAGACTGGTTTCGGTAAAAGTTTTTGCTTCCGGCGCCGGCAACAGGACCATTGATCTTCGCGATAACATGGGAACGCTGATCAACACGGCAACGGTCAATGTTCCGAACGGAACCAGCCGGGTTACCCTGAACTTCGACCTGACCCCGGGCACTCAGTTTGAATTGGGACTCAACGGGGTATCCAACCTGTTCCGGAATAATTCCGGAGCCTCATTCCCCTATACCCTGCCGGGCCTGCTGTCCATCACGGGCACCAATGCCGGCAACCCGGGGTACTATTATTTTTTCTATGACTGGGAACTTCAGGAGCCCCCCTGCATCAGTCCCCGCACCCCCGTTACCGTAACGGTTGATCCGGCGCCTGCAGCCGCTTTCAGCCCGTCTGTGAATGCCGGTACAGCAACCTTTACCGATTTGTCGACAGGGGCCATTTCCTGGACCTGGGATTTTGGAGACGGTAATAATTCCACCCAGCAAAACCCCGTGCATACTTATAGCGCAAGCGGAAATTATACGGTGATGCTGGTAGTATCGAACGGCGCCTGCACGGATACGGCCTACCAGAATATCACGATCACGACCGGCATCCCGGTAATATCCGGCAATTCCATTGTGTCCCTGTACCCAAATCCTTTCCATGAACTGGTGACCATACAGTTTTCAGACGCAGCCTCCTGGAACAATACCGCCCTTGCCATCTTCAATGTACTGGGAGAAAACGTTTTCCGCCTCCCGGTCATCCAGGCGGATCGGAACAACAGCATACAGGTTAACCTTTCCGGTCTGGCACCTGGCGTTTATACCTTGCAACTGCAATCGGCCGGCAGTAACCTGAACCGGAGAATCACCAAACAGTAGTCCCGTTCAGTGATCCCTGAACAGCCGGAAACATACCATTTCCGGCTGTTTGCCTGAAGGGCCGGAAACTTTTTGGAGGCCGGTCACTGAATCTGCAACTAACTGTTCCTTTTTACCTGGAAATAGTACCTTTGCTGCTTAAACGTGACCTATGGAATTCGGCAAACCCAGAAAAATTTTTATCGTTGATGATGATGCACTGGCTTCGACGGCTTTACGTGATTACCTGATGCAGCAAGCCAGTCACCAGGTTACTGTTTTCAGCACCGGGGAAGAATGTCTTCAGCATCTGGCGGAAAAACCGGATGTCATCATCCTGGATTATTACCTGAATTCCACGAAAAAGGAAGCCGCCGATGGCATGGAAATCCTCACTTCCATCCGGAAGTATTACCCGGAAATACACGTCATTATGTTTTCCGGCCAGGAGCGTTATGGTCTGGCTATGAAAACCATACAGAAAGGAGCTGAACAGTATGTGATCAAGGATCAGGATGCATTTGGAAAAATTTCTGCCATTCTCCGGGATATCCGTTAAAATATGGCGTATCTTTACCGGACAAAACCGGAAAACATGAAAAATCCATTCACTCTTTTATTGATTGTTTCTGCAGGTTTGACCTTGCTGAGTTCCTGCCGCAAAGAGGATCAGGGATCTAAAATGCTGACCACGGAAATCATGGTCACACTTGAAAAGAATCAGCCATATGTATATACGCTTCCTGAAAACACTTCGGAGGATGGTTTTATGATTTCCAAACAGGCTTCGCATTTTGAGAAAAGCGAACTCTCGACTTCCCTGAATCAGTTCTATTATGCTTATACCCCCGCCAGGGATTATACGGGGAACGATGAGGTGATCATTACCCTTGCAGGGGAAGAACATCACGACAAAAAGGGACATCATTTTGCAGGCGGCGGCGGCGGCTGTTACCAGGATAATGAAACAGGACAAACCTTCATCATTCATTTCACCATCGTTGATCCGGGAACCAATACCATAACGGAAGCCGAATATCAGTAATCCCTCAGGGGTTCAGGATTCCTGCAAAAACTATTTACATCGCGAAAGCATCTTCTTCTTCAACTGTCAGCACCGGCTACACCATTTCCGTGTAAATCCGTTTAACGCCATCCGGATCATCCTGATGCATCGTCTGCATCTTGCATGAAGTCCGCAATTTTCCAGATGAATTTCACCCGGCATCTGAAAAAACACGTCCCAATAAATTTTCCTGCATTAAAAAAGCCTGATTCCCTTCCATGGCTAATGCCGCCGGACAGGAAAGCAGGCTTGTAATTTATTTTTTCCGGCTGAATTTTCTTTGGAAAAAGAACGTTTATTCCGCCTGGAAAGTAAATGGCTGAATCTATTTGTTTTGAA
>CAYWHE010000250.1:0-4950 GCA_964458125.1 uncultured Flavobacteriaceae bacterium
ATTACAACCGCTGTAAACGTCAGGTCATCCCTCCCGAAAATAACGATCAGCCAGATACCGCCCAGTCCGATAATTAAATTCCGGAGCCAGATTAAATTTATTTTCTCGGTATTGGAAAACTGATCGGAGATGTTTTTCCGGTGACGGTTCAGTTTTATTAAAGAAAGCAACACGTAACCAATGCCGGAAATGATAAATGACAGGTTCAGGGTAACCAGGTACCATTCATATCCATGGCCCTGGTGGTTATAAACGTATATTTTATTTTCCGCCGGGGATAAAATAAAAGGCAGTAATGGAATATAGGCGAACAGGAAAGGCAAAAAGTGCAGGAGCCGGGTTTTCCGGTTAGTGGCCTGGCAGGTTAAGGAAGAGGTATAGAGGTATAAAAACGGTCCGTGTATAAGCGGAAAGGGCATTTCGATGCCCATCAATTGGGGTATGAGGTTAATTTGTTTCGTAACATGGAAATAATAAAAAGACAGGTGAACTCCGATAAAAAGCAACCATAAAGCCAAAATCCAGTCCGCCTTATGCTTATTCTTTTTGCCAATCAGCATGACCAACAGGAAAAAGTTAATGATAATGCCTGCCAGGTAAAACATGCAATATGCTGATTTATATATAAATGTTCATATCCGGTAAAAGTCGTTATTGCTTCATGCCGTAGTAAAGGGGACAAAAATAAAGAAAATGAAATGCTGTTCCAATTCCAGCCCTGAAACCGGGGCATGCTGTTTAATCAGTACACCATATGCCGGTTCATGCACTGATTTCCCGTATGCGGCAGGAACTAATTGTTTCCGGAAATGACCGGGGGCAACCGGGCTCTTGCTGCGCCATTATTTTCCGGTAACCCGGATAAAACGGAATGTAGGTCCGGCATTTCCGGCCTTTCCGGTAAGCGGAATCTGCATCAGGGCAATAGCAGGCTCCTTTAACAGCAACATCCATTCGATTGACTTATCCAGTGACGGGGTCTCCCTGTTGAATGCCTGATGCATCTCCATCAGCAATGCTGTCCAGGCCAGGCAAAACCGGTGGTTTAACTTTTTCGCTTCCGCCGAAAAAAAGCGCTCATCCGGGTTGGGGGCCATGTTGTAAACTTCACTTTCGAAATTCCAGATTTCATTTTCCATCAGGTCATAAATGGCGCTGAATTTCCAGTAATGGGTGAGCTGATGGTCCCTGTCGTACATTTTCCCGGAATGCCCCTCGCCCTGGTCTATGATTTCATCCATGGCCTTCAGTGCATCCGGGCGGCTATGCACTTCATATAATACACCCCTGGCGGGATTGTACTGTTGGCCCACCTGCCTGCCGTGATTAAAATCGGAATCCCCGAGGGTGTGATGATTAATCAGCGAGACGATTTCATCATAGAATTCGCCAATGGTGCACCAGCCGTCGGGGTGATGCTTTTCGCCCACCATGGCTTCCGGTAATTCGATCTGGAGAAAAGTTTTCAATGAGGCCGGGCAGCACTTGTTTAACTCCACTAAAAATGCATGATGGGTTTTACTATGTCCGGGCAGGGAGCATGGAAATACCGGGTGCAGATCCGGTTCATTCAGCACCGGTCTGCCTCCGATGGCATTCAGGATATTGCAGGCCATGGCCATGTGCAGCATTTCTTCCTGAATAACGGAGCCGATGAATTGCCTCACCTGGATGGCATGCGCGGACGTGCCATGAATGCTCCAGTAAGCACAGAGGTAAGGAGGTAACGTGGAGAATTCAAGCATCACAGCTGTCTGCAGATGCCGTTTCAGTTTTTGGAGGACTGAAGGTTTTTTCATAGTTCAATTCCATCCGGTTGAAACCCCTCTGTATCTTTTGATTCCGGGAAACCATAACATCATGTTGTTGCCTTGCGGGGACCGGGTCCATTCGACATAACCGTCGGGGGACGTCAAATCCAATGCAGACATTTTTCCACCGGCGACCAAGGATCCCGTTTCCAGGGCAGCGTATTCAACCCGCAACCCTTTCCTGCAAGCCCGATCAGGCCGGTTTGTTATATACGCTGAAGCATAACGTCCGCTGTTCGCTGTCATGCTACCTCTTCCTTTTCATTTTCAGTTGGTGAAGCCCGGATGCAAACTCCCATGGGGCTGCAAATACCGCAAATAACAAGACATATAAAACAATGGGAATTACCACCGACACGAAACAAAGCAAAAATGCGATAATCGTATAAAAAACCGCGTATCGGTAAATCAGTTTATAAATCGCATAATATTCCCGGTGCTTTTCTTCAACGAGGTTATGATTATAGGCATAGGAACAGATACCATCTGCAGCAATGGAAATCAGGATATAGTTAAAGCCGAAAATCGCCAATGCCGTTCCGCCTTCCTTTTCCAGGTACTCGGCCAATACCGCCGTCGGAAAAGGGGTTAAGGTCACCACGAATAATAAGAAACCGTTTATCCAGAATAATTTCGTGTCCACCTTCGTGATATGTTCAAAAGCCAGATGATGATTAATCCAGCAAACCAGGATCGTAATAAAACCAATCGCGAATGCGAGAAAAGACTGCCAGTGATGCAGGCATGTCCTGACCAGGCCTTCGTCAGTCCTTGGATAAAGAATCTGAATCAGTTCCAGAACCAGGAGCGTAATGGCTATGGCAAAAACGCCATCGCTGAAAGTTTCCGTCCGGGTTGATTCCTTCTTATTAATTGGATTATTCGTCTGTTCCATTTCGTATGGGTTTAGGGGTTCCATTTAACCCGGTTACACTTAATACGCACTGAACCTGTATGTAAATAAAACATACGCACCTCAGCCGGTCGGGCTTTCATTCGTGTTTTTTCCAGCAGCGATGCCTGGTCTTTTTAAAGGCGAGTGCAGATTTTTTCCGGATACATCCAGACTCCCCATAGCATCATCGGGGCGGCTTTAATCTCCATTACCAGCCCACCATCATTTTTAAAAAAACTATATTTTTATAATCTTTCTTTGCACCATAAAACCTGTCGCACTGATCAGTCTGATGATATAAAATCCGGATTTGATGCCAGAACAGTCTATTCGATTGTTCGAATCGCTGATTTTTTCTTTCCTGATAATTCTCCCGGTTTCATCCAAAATGAAGGCAAAAATATTTTCCTTGCAACCCTGTTTATTAACCATAATGTTCAGGTAATCACGAAAAGGACATGGATAAATCTTTATCCGGTTTTCATCAGCAATTTCCGGTAATCCAGTGGCAGATGAACAGGAATATAAATTGCAAATCTGTGGTGTTGGGCTTGCGCACCCTGTCGGTGAACTAAAAACGTTAATACTGTCCAGGTAAAGACAGCTTAAACTGAAAACATACCAGCAAGGAGGAACGGTAGGAAGGATCAGGATTGGGAACAATCCTTTTGTGCTGCCGATTCCCTTAATCAAAGATACAAAGGTTGTCGTATCTGTTGTGGTGCAGATGTTTAATTGCTTATGGTATTGGTTAGCGATTAGAATGGAATCAACTGACTTGACAATATTAATATTAAAGACACTATTTCCATAAATTATGGAATACGGCATCGTATCTCCGGCAACCTGACTAAAATCGTAAAACAACCTTTCCATGGTGTCATTCGACGCAAAAAAATAAACCCGTTCGGAAGAATCCGAACGTACTGCACCATAATATCCGCATGAAAAAACAGAATCATGCAGGGTTGATGATGGAGTAATATCAAATGTATGGTACCATCTAGCCTGATATATTTTTGTATAAAGCAAGCCAAGAACTGTATCGCCCTCCATGGAGTATTCGTCATCCCACACATCAATATGCATATGGCTTGGCAGTACAGATTGAAGCCATGAATAATCTCTCCAAATGGCATTGGAATCCGGAAATACACTATTATTTTGTGCGTTCATATGAACAGAATTAAAAAATAACAAACAGGCAATAAACGAGGTTGATTTTAGTTTTTTCATGCTGGTTTAGTTTTCATTTTCACAAAACAATTTCCGAAATCCCTTTAAAAGCCTGGCGGAGCCGGTATACTTGTCAACTGAAGCGGAGCATCCATAACGGTTGCGTACAAATATAACAAATCCATTACAACGGAACAATTTTCTTCAATTACTTATTTGTCTCTGCTTTGGGTAAGGAGATTTCTGCCGTTGCCTGATTGGGTCCTGTTGCAGGATGAAAAAAGCCCTTGTCCAAAATAAAATCAACTTTTTCCAGCAATACCGTCCAACTGTCTGATGCATTTTATTCCGGTTTCCAGGAGCATTAATTCGCTTGAAGAATGGTATCAAAAAAATTAAGATTCTTCACGCAGTTTGGGCGCCCGTTCAGGAAAAATTACGTGCATCCTCCTGACTGAAATGAATTTGCAGAGCAGTCAAACAACAGGCTCATGTGCGGTTGTCCTGAATCAACCGGACTGCGTGGGATCAAAAAAATGAATCCGGATTAGTAAAACAATTTTTTTATTTTATTGTTTCCCGATGGATTTTACCATGCTGTTGTTTTTATCCTGTAAAACTTATCACCAAAAGAAAAATTAATGATAAATTTGCCTTTCATTCGTTTAAAAAAATCATTCGTCATTTATGGAAAACAATAAAAATCCAAACGCACCAACCCTTGACCCTGTCAACCAAACGAACGGTGAAAGCAAGTGCCCGTTTACGGGGGGAGCGGTGAAACACAGCGCCGGCGGTGGAACCGGCAACCGTGACTGGTGGCCCAACCAGTTAAAACTAAACATCCTGCGTCAACATTCCACCCTGTCGAATCCGATGGGTGAGACATTTAACTACGCTGAAGAATTCAGGTCTCTTGATCTGAAAGCCGTGAAGAAAGACATCTTCGATCTGATGACCAGGTCCCAGGACTGGTGGCCTGCAGATTACGGGCATTACGGCCCGTTCTTCATCCGGATGGCCTGGCACAGCGCCGGTACGTACCGGATTTCCGACGGCCGCGGCGGA
>CAYWHE010000251.1:0-4934 GCA_964458125.1 uncultured Flavobacteriaceae bacterium
AGGAGCCCATGGTCGGATACTCCGGTGATTTGTACCAGCTTGGTATCAGCAGGATATGCATGATCGGCAGGAAAAATGAAAATGGTTTTTCAACTGGGGTTATACGGATCAGCCGGGTGAAGTGTTCGGAACAGAATGAACTATTTTTTTAAAGTGGGATCTAGCGCATAGGCTTTGTTCAGGAATTGCTGCGCATTGACCTCATCGCCCTTAAACCGGTAGGTGATGCCGAGGAAGAACCAGGCCTGGGCATAGCCCGGATCGTATTTAACGGCCTTGCTTAAATAGTTGATCGCATTGTCGTAATCCTTCATCATGCCATAGGCGCTGCCCAGGTTGGCGTAGGCTTCCGGGTAATCGGCCTTGTACCGCACGGCCTGGGAGAAGGCCTTCATGGCTTCCTGGTACTGTCCCGTTTCAAAGAGGATGGTGCCTAAATTGTTGTGAATGGTGGCATCGGTGGGATTGGCTTTCAGGGCCAGTTCATACTTTTCATAGGCTTTCTGGTAATCCTTTTTCCGGTAATAGGCCACGCCCATCTGGTTGTAGGCATCGGCAAATTTGGGGTAAATGTCCACGGCCCGCTGCAGTTCATGAATGGCGCTGTCGATCATCATGCTCTTTCCGGCTGAATCCAGGTCCTTGTACGTGTCGTCCTTGGTAAGGAGGTTTCCCAGGTAATAATGGGTCCGGGTGCTGTTGGGCGCCAGCAGCACATCGTGGGAATACAGGCTCAGGTTGGATTTCCATACCACGTTGCGGGCCAGGGTCTGGTATCCGAATAAAACGAGGATCACGGATGTCATTCCAAGCGGGGCCGCATGTTGCCTGATAAACCCGCCGACATCACCCGGTTGGGTTTCCCCGTTTTTTTTCAGAAAGGAGTGTATGAGCAGGGCTATGGCCAGGCAGAAGCCCAATGCCGGGGCGAATAAGAAACGCTCCCCGAACGAGGATCCGATCAGCACGAAGAGGTTGGTGTAAATGGACAGGAAAATGAAAAAGACAAAGATGGAAAACGAAAGTTTATCTTTTTTCTTAAATCGGATGACTGCAAATACAAACAAAGCGAGGTATGCGGTAAAGGAAACCCAGAACCTCCAGTCGCCGGCGGTGATGATGGGAATCTGTTTGTAGGAATAATCGAAGATGAGGGGATGCGGGAAAAACAACTGTTTCAGGTAAATGCCCATGATGTAAATCGCTGTTGCCAACCGGCTGCCGATGTCGGGCGCGGCCGCCAGCAGGTTATCGGCCACGCTTTGGGAAGCGGGTAAGGCGGATCCCAGCACGGACCTCCGGATGAGCAGGTAAAGCAGGGCCGGGATGAGCATCATCAGCGAGACACGCAGGTTTTTTGAAGCGGGAAGATCCGTAAAGAAATAAACGATCAGCGGAACCAGCGCCACGAAAGTGATGTAGGATTCCTTGGAAATCAGGGAAATAAAAAAAAGCCCCAGGGAAAGCAGCAGCGTCCTTTGTTTTCCTTTGGTCAGGTAAGCATGCAGCGAAATCACGGTGGAGGTGATGAACAAAAATCCGAGCAGTTCATCCCGGCTTTTGATGTTGGCCACCACCTCCGTATGAATGGGATGGGCCATGAACAGCAGACTGGCGATAAAAGGAACCAGCAGTTGCCCGGGAAACAGCCTGCATAGCATCAGGAAGAGCAGGTATCCGATGCCGGCATACAGCAGGATATTGATCCAGTGACCGGGAGCGGGGTTGTCACCGAATATTCCCCATTCCATGGCGAACATCACCTTCGAAAGCGGGCGGTATACTTCATCGTCAATGATGGTATACCCGCTGCGGTAACTGCTGGTGAGGATATCCCCGATGGCGCTGAAGCCCCGTTTGGTCTGACGGTTTTCCTTGATCAGGGAATAATCATCGAGTACGAATTCATGCCCGGCCGTATTGAGGTATAACACGAATCCAACCAGGGCCACGATAAGTCCCAGCATCCGTTTTAACCCGGCGCGGCTGTCCTGAATTCCGGCTCCTTTTGCAGGGCCCTGATGAGGCTTGCCCTTGGCCGGGGCCAGTGGTTTTTCTTTTTTAACCTGTTTGTTTGGTTTCATACAATGCCAGTTTGCGTGAGGTTAATTCCCGATTCCCGGTATATAAAAATCAGGATGGATCACGGACCGTGCTGTCCCCGCCGGTTGAATTTTGTTCAAACTCATGAATCAGCTGTTCCGGTGTCTTGCCCAGGTGCTGCAGCGTGTAACGCACATCATCGGCCAGGGCATGATCGGGATAAAATTCCAGGAATTGCTCGTAGATCTGCCTGGCCTGGAAATAATCGCCCAGCTGATTTTCGTAAATGAAACCCTGTAAAAACAAGGCTACGGCCCTTTTCCGGTAGGACTGGTTGCCTGATACCTGCTTGTACAGGTTGATGGCCTGTTTATACTGCCCTATGCCGTTGGAAATATCGGCCGCCTTAAACAGGTATTCGAAGCTGTTGGTATCATCCGGGAACTTTTCCGCATACTGCGTATACAGGTTGATCATTTCAATGCCTTTGTTCCGGTCAATGGACTTCAGGGAATCGGCCAGCAGTTCCTGCTCTTTGGCATGAATGGCGTCCGACATTTTTTCATTTTCATTCCTGCATGAAATCAGCAGGGTGGTGGCGAGAACCAGCAAGGTCAGGAAGAATTTCATCATGGAATTTTATAGGCTAAAAATACAAACTAATTACTTAAACGGTGATCCCTCCTCCCTGGCCATATGGTTAAACACCATCCTGTCCATAAAGGAAGGAAAAAATTTATTGATCAGGACCGTCAATTTTCCCTCCGTGGTAAGAACCAGGTCCCGCTTCCTGCGGAGGTAAGCTTTTACAATCTTTCCGGCCACTTCCTCCGGCGTCATCATGCTTTTTTCGTCCCGGGGAGATTCCTCCTGCATGCTGCCGTCTTTGGTGAGTGCGGTTTTACGAATGCCCGTATTGGTGAATCCGGGACAGGCCACCAGCACGTGCAGACCCCGTTTCAGGTTTTCCATGCGGATGGTTTCGAGAAATCCTTCCATGGCGAATTTAGAGGCGCTGTAGCCGGTGCGGCCGGGAAGTCCTTTTTTGCCGGCGATGGAGGAGATGCCGATGACGCTGCCCCGGCTTTCCAGCAAATGGGGCAAGGCATATTTCGTGCAGTATACGGTTCCCCAGAAATTAACGTCCATGATCTTTTTCAGCACGGCCAGGTCGGTTTCTTCAAACAGGGCCCGCATGGAGATGCCGGCATTGTTCACCAGCACATCGATGCGGCCGAAAGCCCGCATGGTTTCTTCGGCCAGCAGGCGGCATTCTGCCTCCCGGCTCACATCGGTGGGCAGCAGTATGACCCGTCCACCGTTTTGGCGGATGTCAGCGGCTGTTTCTTCCAGAGCCGCCGCATTTCGGGCGGCCAGCGCCAGGTTGAATTTTTCATCGGCAAAGGCCAACGCGCAGGCCCTGCCGATTCCGGAAGAAGCCCCTGTGATAATGACTGTTTTTGTTGACTGGCTTTTCATAAGCAGGTGCAAACCTACGCGATTCCCCTGAAATACAAAATGCGCGGACAACCCCGGGCGGCATCGCTGTGAAAATACCTATTTTTGTCCCCTTATGCATTGCCAGGAAGTCAACACACCTGCACTGGCCCGACAGTTCCTGCTGGTTGCGGTGGATCTCTACCGGGACGACCCGAACTGGATCCGGCCGCTGGACAAGGATATTGAAGAGGTATTTGACAGGAAAAAGAACAAGTATTTCCGTCACGGAGAGGCTGTCCGCTGGGTTTTGTTCAGCGATGACGGCCGGGCTATCGGTCGTGTAGCCGCCTTTATCAATAAGAAAACAGCTAAAACCTTTGAACAGCCCACGGGAGGCTTGGGTTTTTTTGAATGTATCAACGACCAAAAGGCCGCCTTTTTCCTGTTTGATAACTGCCGGAAGTGGCTGGAGGAGCGGGACATGGAGGCCATGGACGGTCCGGTCAATTTCGGTGAAAAGGACAAATGGTGGGGCCTGATGGTGGACGGTTTCACCGAGCCCACCTATTGCATGTATTACCACCACCGTTACTACCGGAAATTTTTCGAGGATTACGGCTTCCGAACCTATTATGAGCAATACAACTACCTCATGGAGGTGACGCAGCAGTTACCAGAAAAATACGCGGAAAAGGCGGAACGAATCGCCCGGAACCCCGGTTACAGTTGCTGTCATATCAACAAGGGGCAATTGGAGAAATTTGCCGAAGACTTCCGTACCGTATACAACTCCTCCTGGATCAGGCACCATAATTTCAAAGGCATGAGCCGGGAGCAGGCCATGTCCATCATGAAGACCATTAAGCCGGTGATGGACGAAGAACTGATGTGGTTCGCCTATTACGAAGGAAAACCCATCGCCTTTTACATCATGCTGCCGGAATTAAACCAGTTATTCAAGCACCTGAACGGCCGTTTCGGCCTGTTTGCCAAGCTGAAGTTCCTGTATTTGCGTTGGCGCGGAGCATGCCGGAAGATGTTCGGAGTGGCCTTCGGCATTGTGCCCGAGCACCAGGGAAAGGGTGTGGAGGGGTACATCATCACCCATGCGGCCCGTCTTATACAGCCGATGGGCCGCTACGACACCTTTGAAATGACCTGGATCGGGGATTTCAACCCCAAGATGATAAAAATTTGCGAGGACCTGGGCGCCAAACGCTCCCGCACCTATATCACCTATCGCAAGCTCTTCGACCCACAAAAGGAGTTTAAGCGCGCCCCCCTGATCACCTGACCCGAACTGTTGATAAAAAAAGGTGTTTTGAATTTGTTTGCTGTCACCTTTTTTCTATTTTTGCACCCGCTTTATTAAGAACCTGTTACAGGGTTCACAACCGATTCCGTAGCTCAGCTGGTAGAGCATTACACTTTTAATGTAGTGGTCCTGGGTT
>CAYWHE010000252.1:0-4929 GCA_964458125.1 uncultured Flavobacteriaceae bacterium
ATATGGTCTTGTTGGTGCAGTTGGGAAAGGTATGCAGCAATTTGGCAATCAGTCTGTTCACGGCTTCATCGAGTTTTGACAGATCCACTTCTCCGGCAGCCATTAACTCCCTGGCCTTTTTAAGATCTTCTCCGGTTTTGGACGAGCCGAAAACGATGTTTCCGTATTCATCCGTGACTCTATCCGTCACCACCAGCGGATTTGGTATGAATTTTCCGTTCCATTTCAAAGCCGGGACTATTTCATTGATTACTCCGTAATACAAAGCCTGGTGAGCGCTCCAGGGTTCACACAACGTCAGGGAAACCATGGCTCTTTCGACACCGGTAAACAGGGGAAGAAAATCAGTGGCTCCGCCTATGGGTGCACTGCCATGACGGGGACCCGCCTGTCCGAACCTGGCCAGGTCGCTGGCAATGCTGAAATCACAAGCCATACCTATTTCCTGCCCGCCTCCAATACGCATACCGTTCACACGGCAAATCACGGGCTTTTCACACTTCAGTATGGCGCTGACCATATCGTTGAACAAACGCATGTACTGGGAATATTCCTGCGGATTCCCGGAATAATATTCCGCATACTCCTTCGTGTTGCCCCCGGTACAAAATGCCTTGTCGCCCATTGCCGTAAATACTACGGCCACCACCGAGCGGTCATTGGACGCTTCACCGAAAGCCAGGATTATTTCTTTCACGGCCTTCGTGGTGTAGCTGTTATACTGCTTCGGGTTATTGATGATGATCCAGGCATTATACAAACCTTCAACAGGAACCTGCCGGTGATCCAGGCATGGACGCCTTTCAACTATTATTTCACTGAAACCGGTTTTAACCAGGTCGTGATTTTTCAATTCTTTCATGTTCTTTTATTTAAAATCCGGTACAAGTATGGATCTTTTCGTATATTGATGATGCAGTGTTTTCTGAAATACGTCATTGATTTCAGACATGGGAAACGTCTGGATGAACGGATCGATTCTCAATTTACCGCCCGCTATCAGTTCCAGAACTTCAGGATATAATTCCGCGCGGCATCCCCAGGTGCCAATGAGTTTGGCGTCAAATGCCATCAGGTTGCTCAGGCGCACCTCCACCTTATCCATGGTGAATCCGACAATGGATAAGGTCGATGCAAAGGTGATGAGGCTGAAGCCAAGTTCCTGGCCTGCTTTGGTTCCGCTGATTTCAAAAATTTTCCAGCCCATTTTTGGCGCCTGCAGTTCAGCAGCCATGGCCTTCACCTTTTCCTTTACTTGTTTAAGATCAAGACCCCTGGTATTCAGAATCCCGTCAATACCATTGGTTTTCGCCAGGGCCAGCTTTTCATCGCTGATGTCAAGGGCGATTACTTTTGCGCCCAAGAGCCTGGCGATGAGCGCTCCGTAAATTCCAACTCCGCCAACCCCGATGACTATGGCCAGGTCACCGGTTCCGAGTTCTGATTTTTTAACCGCCTGGTAAGGTGTGGAAATGGCGTCCGCGATTACAGCCAGATGTTCAAGCGGATATTTTTTTAAAACGGCATCCGGTACCTCGCATAAAAACCTGGAAGGCACGATAATATGCGATGCAAAACCGCCATGAAAATCATTGCCGGGCATCTGCTGGTTCCGGCAAATGTTGCTCCTGCCCTTCCTGCATAGTTCGCATTCACCGCATGGCAATACCGCGGGAATGATCACCTGTTTTCCCAGCCATTTGCGTTCACCGGCTTCCACGGTTCCGCTGATCTCATGACCGAGGGTAAGGGGTAACGGGTGCTTGGTCTGAACACCGGAATGCCAGAAACTGATATCGGTATGACATACCCCGCATCCGGCAACCTTCACCAGTACCTCCCCTTCATTTATTTCCGGATAACTCTCCCGGGAAAGCTGAAACGCCTTATCGCGTTCTGTCATTTGCCATTGATAGATGTGCTCGTTCATGCTTAAGCGGTTATACTTTCAAAAAGCAAAGCTGTTCCCTGTCCTCCGCCGATACAGGCTGCAGCGATGCCGTATTTAACTTTTCGGCTATTCATTTCCCTCGACAGGGTTAAGGAAAGCCGCGCCCCTGTGGCAGCCAACGGATGTCCAAAAGCGATGGCGCCTCCGTTTACATTGCATATCGAACGGTCCAGACCTAACTCCAGTTCACAACCGATAAATTGCGCTGCAAACGCTTCGTTTATTTCGATTAAACCGATATCTTCCAATTTCAGTCCCGTCATTTCCAACAGCAGGCGAACAGCAGGCACCGGACCCAGTCCCATGATGTTCGGATCAAGGGCGCTTGTTGCAGAGGCCACGATTCGGCTGAGCGGTTTAAGCCGCAACCGATTGCAGGAATCCTGATCAGCCACCACCACCATGGCCGCCCCATCCACAATACCGCTGGAATTGGCGGCTGTCTGGATACCATCCTTCATAAAAACGGATGGAAGCCTGGCCATATCCTCCAGGCTGGAAGGACGTATGTTTTCATCCTTTATAAAATCCTTCACTCCTCTGGGCAGACTGATTTTTCTGGTTTTTAATCCGGGAATTTCCAGAACAGCAGCGTTCACCGGAACTATTTCATCCTTCAAAAAACCCCTTTCAGTGGCAGCAACGGCGCGGTCCATGGACAATTTGGCAAAGGTATCGGCATCCTGCCTGGATATGCTCAATTGTTTAGCCACATGTTCCGCCGTGCATCCCATGGGTACAGCGGCTGTGTCATTCAGGGCTTCCCAAAGCATATCAACAAATGCCGGTTTGCCCAGCGCATAACCCATACGGTTCCCGAAGGAAGCCGTCGGGGCAAGGGTCATGTTTTCCGTTCCCCCGCAAAGGGTCACGGAAGCCTTTTGCATGCTTATTTGTTCCGCACCGGCAATGATGGCTTCAAATCCTGAACCACATATACGCTGAAGCATCACTGCAGGAACAGTAAAAGGAACACCCGAATACAACCCGATGTGACGAGGTAAAAAATAAGCATCAGGTGAACTTTGTCCGATATTGGCAATCATGACCTGATCGATATCCGATGGTTGAATACTCGTCCTTTCGATTGCCCCGCGGGCCGCGATGATGCCCAGGTCGGTGGGTGAAATCATGCCCAGGGTTCCGCAGAACTTGCCGAAAGGCGTACGTGCGCCTCCGGCCAGGTAGCAGTTTTCATATAATGCTCCTATTCCCTTTTCCTTATGATGATATCCTTTCATTGTTCATTTTCTGATCGCTACACCATAGGGATCCACCGATAGTTCCGCCTTAAAGTCAGGAATAATTTCCAGTGTATTTAAGGAAATGGCCGTGGCATAACCGTTCCTGCCTGAGCAATTCGATACATGATGAGGTGCAGGTCCGCTCAGGCTGATGTTCCTGTTGGCAACAAGTACATAACCATTGGCATCATCAACAACAAGCTGATGCGGCTGAAAGCCGGTATAAATATTTTTAAGGAAGGTGTTGGTTTTATAATTAATGATGCTGACACAGCCTTCATCCGGGGCGAATGTGCCCGCATCTTCATAAGATGCCACAAAAAGATACGGTGTGGATAAGGAAAACGACATCTCCTCCGGATCTTCACAGGCAGGAATGACAGCGATCAAACTGTCGTTGGATGCCTGAAAAACCCGCAATTCATCCGCTGCTTCCGCGGTCACATAATAGCTGGAATAATCAGGGGAATACCGGATCTGGTGTGGCTTAAACTGTCCGTTTCCGGCACTCGGAAAATCACCCGGCTCCAGTACCATTTCCGTAACATCGGGCAATTGCTGATTGGTCAGGTCAATCCTGTAAATAAAATTACCGGCCTGTGCTGTCACATACGCCCTTGTACCGTCCTGATTGAGGGCACAACCGTGCGGAGAGACAAATAAGCCAGAACCGCTGTACTTGCTGATCAGGGACATCGTATTCAGGTCGATCAGGGCTACCTTGCCGTCCGTTTCCCAATTCACGGCAATTCCAAAACGCGAATCGCCGGAAATGGCCATGGTATGCCAACCGGCGTTTCCAAGATCAACTTCCCCTACCTTCACATCATCTGTACAACGGTACTTTTCAATGATACTGTTACCGATAAACGAAACATACCAAAACCGGTTATCCGGGGAAACCGTAATCGAATGTGGTACTTCGATTCCTGCCGAAACTCCGACATCCACATACCGCATCAGTATCCGGGATTCTGCATCAAAAACAGCTACGAGATCACATCCCTGGTTGACCACATATATTTTCTTCCGGTCTGAATTTTCAGAAAATTTGACGTATCCATTTTTATCGGGTGCACCAGCGGCAATCCAGTCGCGGATGGTGATGACGTCCTCACGTGAAAGCGCATTTGCATTGACGGGCATGACAGGCAGAAGCTTCAGTCCCAGATCATCAAAAGTATTGACCGAATAAAATAAAAAACTGTAATCCGGACGAAAAGGTATAACAGCAGAATTTGCCTTGCTCCCTTCGAACAGATGACTCCAGGAAGATAAATCAAGACCTGCACAGGCACCTTTGCTGTCCGTGGTATGACAACCTGTAACGGCACAATGCGTCAGCATGATTTTGCCAACCGGATCCGGGTAATCCTTGTAACCGGCTTCCGGTATGCCTTTCTCCCAGGTACATGCTGCCATTCCTGAAAGCAGGAAAAAAAAGAGAAACGGGTGCAGGATCTTTTTCATGTCTTCAGTCCTTTATATCCGCCACCGTAGCCTTCATGGGCCACTGCCCCTCACTGTTCATTTTTCCGGAAGCCGCATATTCCTTTGCCAGGAAGGCCGCCCCGTAGGAAACCATAAACTGGGGATTGTCCAGTACCCTTACCGGCTGATTCAACCGCGCTTCCAGCAATTTTACCAGATAGGGATGATGAGCGATCACTCCGCCAATCATCAGCAACGGGACACCGGTATCGATTTTCATTTTCGAAACCCTGTTGACGATGG
>CAYWHE010000253.1:0-4811 GCA_964458125.1 uncultured Flavobacteriaceae bacterium
TCACCTCCGTTCATACCCTCTTTGGCGGTACCGGAGACACCACCCGTATCCAGGTTCATCAGAATATGCATATGAACTGGTATGGTTCATTCGATCAGACGGGAATCTTTCCATCCGGTGGATTATCCTATGGAAAAATCATCATGCATTACCGCTTAGGCTGTCCGGCCAGCAACTGCAGCGCCTGGGATTATACCACGGAGATCAAAGCCCTTGTTCCTACAGGATTGTATGATACGGTCATGCACACATCATTCCTGTATACGGTAAACGGCAATCATCCCGATACCATTTTTTATAACAATGACACTTCCTGGGTCACTTTTTATAATCCGGCCCTTCCGGGCACCGATTCCACTCCCGCCTTTACCTACCTGATTATGGTCTACGGGGATTCGATTGATCACATCCATCCAACCGACAGCATCACCGCCTGGCCGGGAAATTATTACAATTACCAGTACGATAGCCTGGGTACGGTGACTGATTCGGGTTATGTTCCGGCCTTATCCTTTTTGCCGAATGTATCCACAAATTATTTCCTGCCCGAGGAACGGATCGATCCTATTGAACTGGGCCGGGTCATTACGCCCTACGGTGGCTACTACCCGAATACCTGGAGTCATACGTATGACTTTGACGTGACGGATTATGCTCCCATACTGCACGACAGCCTGGCGATCCGGGCCTTTTACAGCGGATGGTCGGATGGATTCACGGTCACGCTGGACTTTGATTTCATTGAAGGCACCCCGCCCCGGAATCCCATCCGGGTGAGAAATTTGTATAACGGCAGTTTTCCCTACGGGGATCCGGGCAATTCCATTGAAAATTACCTGGTACAGAAAACCTTTCCCCTGGACAGTAACGAAACCATGGCCTCCGTTAACCTGACTCCCACGGGTCACGGCTATGATAACCAGGAATGCGCTGAATTCTGTTCCAAAGATTACCAGTTGCTCGTCAACGGCGCCCTGGTGGTTAACCAGGCCATCTGGCGCGATGACTGCGGCATGAATGCCCTGTACCACCAGGCCGGCACCTGGATTTATGACCGGGCCAACTGGTGCCCCGGGGATAAGGGCCTCATGCGGAGCCATGACCTCTCTTCGTATATAACGCCTGGCGGCAGCGTGGACCTCGATGTGAACCTGCAGCCCTATACAGCCTCCGGTGGTAACCCCGTATACACCATAGCCGCCGACCTGCTCACGTTCGGCAACCCGAATTTTATGCTGGATGCCACCATTGACGACATTGTCGCACCCAGCAACAATCCCGGTCATATCCGTTACAATCCCATTTGCAGCCACCCGGTGGTGGTGATTAAAAATACCGGCAGCGCTCCGCTGACCACCGCGGTACTGACATACGGACTGGAAGGGAGCCAGATGCAGTCGTTTGCATGGAGCGGAAACCTGGATTTTAACCAGACCGAACAGGTGGAACTTCCGTCCATGACCTGGACCTCTCCGAATTCAACGGTTTTTAAAATTCATATCAGCCAGCCCAACGGAGGCACCGATCAATATCCCTGGAACGATACCCTCCGTTCCATCGTCACCTTTACACCTCAGTATCCAGACAAGTTTGTATTCATGCTCCGGACGAATGCCGCTCCCAATGAAACCACGTGGGAGGTAAAAGATGGGGCCGGAACGACGGTATATCAGAACGGTCCCCTGCAGGCCAATCTAACGTATTACGATACGCTCAGTTTCCTCCCGGGTTGCTACACCATGACCATCTATGATTCCGATAAGGATGGCCTGGTGTTTTTTGCCAATAATGATGGAAACGGTTATGCCCGGATCATGGATGCCTATACGCCGAATACGTATATCAAATCATTTACGGCTGATTTCGGCACCCGCATCAGCCAGCAGTTTACGGTTGGATACACCAATGGCATTCCGGCTCCGGCGCTGGAAATGACATTTTTTCACGTGTTTCCGAATCCCGGAAATGGATTGTTAACGGTAGACATGGCACTGCCTTCGCCCGGTGATGTGACCCTGGCCGTCTATTCGCTTTTGGGTGAAAAAATCAGCGAAACCGCCTACGGCAACTTCAACGGCGAGCTGATCAGCCTGGACCTTTCAAACCGGCCCGAAGGCATTTACCTGGTCAGAGCCGGTTATAAAAACGGCAGTTTTATCAGGCGGGTAGTCATTGAAAAGTAATGTCACTACGGGTTCACCTGCCTGGGCTTGTCCGTAAATTTTCTCCCTTATCTTCCATTTCAGGTTGGCTAAATGCTTCAGGGTGTGAGGCAAAGACATGACAAAAGTTATATTTTGTGATGAATTCCGTCATATTAAAAGTTCAGCTAAACGTCTTTATTAGCAAGAGTTTTAAGATAATCATTCCCATGAAAAAGTATTTGCCGCTGCTGTTGCTTTTCACTTTTATTCAAGGCAGTCAGACATTGCAGTCCCAATCGCTGATTGGCCATTATAAAATCGGTATGTATAATTGCTTTCCATTCTCCGTATGCAGTCCCCGATCGGCTTATGATATAGCCGCCAATTCAACTACAGGCAAACTATATGTGCTTGCACAAGATTATCATCCAAGTTTATGGGTTAATGTAGATAAATTAATCAAATTTGATTCACTTGGAAACCGCCTGCTTGACACCACATTAACCGCAGCAACCTATAGTCATCTGGTTTTGGATGAGTCAACCGGGGCGTATGTTTTATCGGTGCGGCACGATAGTGTAATGGTGACCAGGTTCAGCCAGAACAACCTGGCTCCTTCCTGGTCCACAGGCGTTTTAAGCATGTCTGGCAACCCTGAACCGTTTGGAATGTGCATTGCATTCGGGTATATTTATTTGGGATTCAATGATTCCACAGGCATGCATCTCTGTAAACTGGATAAATCAACCGGCGCCGTAGTTTCCTCTATCGATTACAATACCGCTGTTGTTTCTGAAGAACACGGTCTGGAAATTAAAGCATCCTTTCATGCCATTTATGTAGCGGGCTATTTATCACAACCCGGAACCCTATACGGCGATCAGTTCTGGCTTGCCAAATTTACGGCAGGGCTCAGTTTCAGCTGGCAAAAAGTGTATGATAAAAATCTTGCCATGACAAACAACACCGACAGGGCTTCACATCTGTCTATCAACCACGATACCATTTATGTATGCGGAACCATTACAGATCCCGGCGGCAATGTGGATGCTACTGTTTTTAAATATGCGCAGAACGGCACCAGGCTGTGGCAAAAATCGGTAAACCGGGCCCTGATTGATCATGACGTAAATTGTGCCATTGACAAATCAAACGGTGATGTTTACCTGTTGCAGAATGGATTCACTACGGTCAATAAAATTTTTATTACCCGTTTTGACGCATCAGGAAATCCGCAATGGCATAAAAGTTATGCAAGCACGGATACGATGGCATCCACAACCCTGGGCAGAAGCATCCAGGCAGATCCAAACCCCGGTGGCGGCGGCTGTGAAATTTATATCAGCGGTCAGCATGAGGATGAGGGGGGCGATGGTCATGGTCATACCTCGGATGGTCTGAATTTTCTTTTTTACAAATACAACCGGAACGGGGTGCGCACGTTGATTTTTGCCCCGGATGTTGCGCAGGCACCGGGAGGCCTTGCTCCGTATCTCTATTTTAAAAAATCAATTTATTTCCCTGATTATACCGGCAGGCCCTGTTTGCTTCTTCTCGGTGAGGGAGATTTTACCGATACTTATCCGGGATTTATAGGCTGGATGTGGCATTTATACGATATCAGTTCCACTGCCCGCCTTGCCGATCAGCACCCGTCTGATTTTCAGGATCAGCAACAGCTTATGCAGCTATTCCCAAATCCTGCATCAAACCGGATTTATGTTCGTTCAGACCAGAATATTGAAACCATCTGTTTGTTCAATACGCAGGGGCAATTAATCAGGGAAGTTGTGATGCAGGCTGCTGAAGGATCCTTTTCGGTATCGGATATACCCAAAGGAATGTATTTCGTTCGGGGCATCATGAATGGTTCAACAACCTATTCCAGGATCATCGTCCAGTAAACAAAGGGTCTTTACAGGTTTCAGGTAAGACTGGAATCTGCCTGTAAATAGTCAATGACGCCTGTTTTAGCCTTTGAGAATAACATGGTTTTTCCATTTGCCGGCAAAATTATTTTTATAACCGAAAGTAAGGTGGCTGGAAACAAATCCTTCCATTTGCATTACGAGGTAGCCGCGGGTTTGCCGAATCCATGTATTGGATGAACTGAAGGGCAGTACTTTCATAAAGATCACTGGAGAGCCGCTCGTTGCCTTACGGAACGCAAACCTACACCATGAATGTTTCACACTATGCGCCGGGCATCTACCTCATTCGCGCCGGTACGGTCACAGGGAAACTGGCGAAGCAATAGTGTGATTGCAAAGGGCAGCGTCCCCGCCGGATTTTTCACTAACGGGGATGTGCTGTTTTTTTATTCAAAATGGCACATGAATAATGGAAGGAAAATGAAACTCCTCGCAGCAAGCTGCGAGGTATCAACATGGAAAATTTTATTTGTTCGCCGCAAGCGGCGGGGAATAAAACCCTAAGATCCCGAAGGACAAAGCCATCGGGATCAATTCGACTAAATCGCTTCAGTTCGCTCCTCTGGAGCTTCTGAAACGATAGTCTCATTGATTTAAACCCGGAAATATTTTTGTTTCTCCTCCATCGGCTTCCATTTTTTATTATCTTTACCATTCACACCTAAACCTTTATACCATGAAAACAGTCAACAGTCAACAGTCAACAGTCAACAGTCAACAGTCAACAGTCAACAGT
>CAYWHE010000254.1:0-4811 GCA_964458125.1 uncultured Flavobacteriaceae bacterium
TTCATCCCAGGCGCAGGTATACTCCTGGTTCCCCAAAGCTGCTTTTGCAGGCACTGCCCGCTATGAAGCGGCATCTTTCGTCATTGGTACCAAGGGTTATGTTTGTACAGGTGCAAATTTTACCGCCGGTACGGCCTATGCAGACCTCTGGGTGTTTAACCCGTCCGCCAATTCCTGGACCCAGAAAGCTAATTTTCCCGGCACAGCCCGTTATGGTGCTGCAGGGTTTGCGGCTAATCAGCGTGGCTATGTGGCCACTGGCTGGACATACGGCGGCACCCAACTGCAGGATGTATGGGAGTATAACCCTGGAACCAACACCTGGGCATCAAAAGGCAACTTTGGCGGTGCAGCCCGTTACGATGCCTTTGCCGCCGGCATATCATCCAATGCCTACATGGGATTCGGATATTCTCCTTTGAAAAACGAATGGTGGAAATACAATGCACTAACCAATACCTGGACTCAGAAGGCTTCTTTCCCCGGAACGCCCAGGCAAAGCGTGGCCGGTTTTGTGCTGAACAGCCTGGTGTATGTCGGAACCGGTGATGATGGCGCAGCCAAAAATGATTTCTGGATGTATAACCCTGGCAGCAATGTGTGGACGCAAAAGGCCAATTATACGGGTACGGCCCGTTATGCGGCCATTTCTTTCTCCATCAATGGGTATGGTTTCCTCGGCAGTGGCACGAACGGAACCAGTTTTTACAATAACTTTAAAAAGTATGATCCGGCCTCCAACTCCTGGTCCGCAATTGATAACATGCCGGGAACGGCCCGGATGGCCGGAGAAGGGTTTGCTATCGGAGACAAGGGATATGCCGGTCTGGGTCGAAACGGAACCACCTATTTTACCGATTTTTATGAATATGCACCGGATACCCTGGTGGTATCCATATCGCATACCAATGTTTCCTGCAAAGGCGGCAGCAACGGTACTGCACAGGCCAGTGCTCAAAGCGGTACCGGGCCCTACGCTTATTATTGGAGCAATGGCCAGACCGGCTCCTCCGTCAACAACCTGGGTGCAGGAACCTATGTGGTAACCGCATTCGATGCCAATGGAAATACAGGAACGGCATCCGTGTCCGTTACTCAACCCGCTCAATTGCTGGTGTCGGTACCCGTCAATACGGATATCTGCCTGGGACAAACGGCAACTCTGAATGCCACTGCATCGGGCGGCACCTCACCCTACCAGTTTTTATGGAACAATGGCAAGACCACGAAAACCATATCCCAATCACCCCCCATATCAACAACTTATACCATTTCCGTTACCGACGGCCATGGATGTACCGCATCTTCATCCGCCAACATCAGGGTGCATCCCTATCCCAATCCGTTGACCGTTGCCCTCGACAGTGGGTTTGCCTGTTCCCCCGACTCGGTGGAACTTACGGCCAAGTACCCGACCGGAAACACCTTCGTCTGGAAAAAGAACGGTACCACCATCAACGGTGCCAATAAGCCGGTTTTTTATGCGAAATCAACCGGAACCTATAAGGCAATCCTTACAAGCGCTTATGGATGCAGCGCTTCCTCTGCCAACCTGGCCGTGACCGTTAAAGTGGTGACGGCAAGTATCAGCCCCTCAGGAACGGTGAACATATGCCATGGCGACAGCCTGATGCTGACCGCCGCACAGGGTTCGGGGTATGCTTATCAATGGAGAAAAAACGGAAATAACATCAATGGGGCCACGTCTGCGACATATAAGGCCAAAACCGCAGGCAATTACAAAATACTGGTTACTCATTCCCCCACTGGCTGCAAGGCTTTAAGTGCAGCCACAACCGTCGTTGTCAACTGCCGTGAATCAGGGATGTATCAGGTGATGCGTGTGTTTCCGAATCCTTCCGGCGGTGATTTTTACCTGGAATTGGATCCGGCCCGGTCGACACCTGTGCAATTTTCCATCATGGACCTGTCGGGAAGGCTAATCCTTAGGGACCAGGCGGAACCTGCATCAGGAGGTGTTTATTTTGGCAACAACCTGCAGCCGGGCATCTATTTGCTGCTGGTCACAGGTGAAGATGGTTCGTTACATACGAACCGGCTCGTTAAAACCGGGCTTTGAGTGAAGAAATTACAGCAATGAAATTTATTTTTTATTCCCCCGATTCATACGTATATTTGCACCGCGTTCATTAAAAACATCCGGTTGAATAACCGGTTTACTTATCCAGAAAGGCGGAGGGACTGAGCCCTGTGATGCCTTGACAACCCTGAAACGGACCGTAAGGTCTGGCTTCAGAAGGTGCCAAATCCTGTCTTGCCCTTGGCAAGAATAGATAAGCCAGATCAAGCCTGAAAAAATTGAAAGCCCTTCTGACGTATCTGTCAGAAGGGCTTTCTTATTTCTATTCGGACCGGAATCTATTGGTGATGAATTAAAAAATATAAGGAGCAGATAAAGGATTAAATTCTTTGACAGTCTGTGAGTAATAAATGGTTTCATACGGATCTTCGCAGAATTAAATTCACAGCAGATAAAATTAAACGTATAAGAATCTATAAAATGACGGAAAATCAGATTTCATACCTGATCAGAGGTTGCGCATTCAGGGTACACAAGGAATTGGGGCCAGGATTATTTGAAAGTGTTTATAAAAATGCTTTAAGTTATGAACTTGAACAGGAAAATCTTCAGGTTAGGATGGAAGTTGGTGTACCAATGGTTTATAAAGATTTGAAATTTAATGAAGGTTACCGAATGGATATTCTTGTCGGGGAAAAGGTTATTGTGGAAGTTAAATCTATTGAATCATTACATGATCTTCATTTTAAACAATTGCTGACCTATCTGAAACTGGCGGATAAACGACTTGGTTTGCTTATCAATTTTAATGTTTCCAGGCTCGAAGATAAATTAAGTATGATACGTATTTTAAACGGAAAAATTGAGGATTGATTCAGGTAATTATTGCAATAGTCTTTTACACAGTGAAAACTAAGAGTAATGCCAGGTTGAATGGAAATCGAATTCTGTGTAAATCTGTGAGAAATAAAGCGTTTCGCAAAGCTATTCACGGAAGGAATAACGAAGTTGAATGGAAATCGAATTCTGTGTAAGTCTGTGAGAAATAAAAGGTTTCACACGGCTATTCACGGAAGGAATAACGAGGTTGAATGGAAACCGAATTCTGTGTGAATCTGTGAGAAATTAAAGGTTTCACCCGGATGTTCACAGAAGGAATAATAAAGTTGAATGGAAATCGAATTCTGTGTAAGTCTGTGAGAAATAAAAGGTTTCACACGGCTATTCACGGAAGGAATAACGAGGTTGAATGGAAATCGAATTCTGTCTAAGTCTGTGAGAAATTAAAGGTTTCACGCGGATGTTCACAGAAGGAATAATAAAGTTGAATAGAAATCGAATTCTGTGTAAGTCTGTGAGAAATAAAAGGTTTCACACGGATGTTCACAGAAGGAATATTGAAGTTGAATGGAAATCGAATTCTGTGTGAATCTGTGAGAAATAAAAGGTTTCACACGGATGTTCACAGAAGGAATAATTAAGTTGAATGGAAATTGAAATCTGTGTAAGTCTGTGAGAAATTAAGAGTTTCACCCGGATGTTCACAGAAGGAATAATAAAGTTGAATAGAAATCGAATTCTGTGTAAGTCTGTGAGAAATTAAGAGTTTCACCCGGATGTTCACGAAATCCTGTTTTCCCTGAAAAAATCAAAGGAATACTTTAGAATATGATAAACGACATATGAAGAGCATCAAAGAGGAATTAAAGAAGCGCATACTGGTCATTGACGGTGCCATGGGCACCATGATACAACGGTATAAGCTTACCGAAGCCGAATACAGGGGGGAACGATTTAAGGACAGGAAGGAAGATGTAAAGGGGAATAACGACCTGCTGAGCCTGACGCGGCCCGACATCATTAAAGCCATTCATACCGAATATCTTTCTGCGGGAGCCGACATTCTGGAAACAAACACCTTTAATGCGCAGCGGATTTCACTGGCCGATTATGGCATGGAAAACCTGGCCTATGAAATCAATCTGGCATCAGCCCGCCTGGCGAAGGAGGCCGTTTCGGAATTTGAATCCGTTCATCCCGGTCAGCACTGGGTTGCAGGGGCATTGGGGCCGACCAACCGGACGCTGTCCTTATCTCCCGATGTGAATGACCCCGGATTTCGTGCCGTCACCTGGGAGCAGGTGGTGGAGGCCTACACCGAACAGGTTCGCGGGCTGGTAGACGGAGGGGTTGATCTCCTGCTGGTGGAGACCATATTCGATACGTTGAATGCCAAAGCGGCCCTTTTCGCCATTCAGTCGGTCCTGGAAGAAAAAAACATATCCCTTCCCGTCATGGTGTCGGGCACCATCACTGATGCCAGCGGAAGAACCCTTTCTGGTCAGACTGTGGAAGCTTTCCTGAATTCGATGTCCCATGTGGACCTGCTCAGCATTGGCCTGAACTGCGCCCTGGGGGCGAAGGAAATGCGACCACACATGGAAGAACTGGCGGCCAGGGCGCCTTTTTTTACCAGCGCCTATCCCAATGCAGGACTTCCCAACCAGTTCGGGGAGTATGACGAATCCCCTCATGATATGGGACATCATATCGAAGATTTCCTGAAAAGCGGTTTCCTGAATATTGCCGGGGGCTGTTGCGGCACCACACCCGATCACATCCGGCACATTGCTGCCCTGGCCAAAAAATTTCCTCCCCGGCCGGTTCCTGTCATAGAGCCCTATTTGCGCATCAGCGGGCTGGAAGCGGTCACCCTTAGACCCGACAGCAATTTCATGAATGTGGGGGAGCGGACCAACGTTACCGGTTC
>CAYWHE010000255.1:0-4801 GCA_964458125.1 uncultured Flavobacteriaceae bacterium
TCCGTAACTGGTGGTGGAATCGCTGATCTGGCAGAAATAACTCCAGAAAGGCACGTCCGTCCACTCCAGGTCCTGGTACATCATGGGAACCACGCATATCGGAAAATCACCGGCTATGCCTCCGCCAATCTGGAAAAAACCAACTCCCTTGCCGGACGAATTCTTACGGTACCAGTCGGATAACCATACCATGTATTCAATACCTGATTTCATGGTGGTTGCTTTCATTTCACCTTTGATTACATAAGAGGCAAAAATATTGCCCATGGTGGAATCTTCCCATCCCGGCACCACGATGGGCAGGTTGCGTTCGGCGGCAGCCAGCATCCAGGAATTTTTTTCGTCTATTTCATAGTACTCTTTTAACTCGCCCGACAGCAGTATCTTATACATATACTCGTGCGGAAAGTAACGTTCGCCTTTAGTATCGGCCTCCTTCCAGATTTTATAAATATGCTTTTGCAGCCTCCGGAAGGCCTCCTCCTCCGGTATGCAGGTATCGGTAACCCTGTTGTAGTGATTTTCCAGCAACTCCCATTCGTCTTGCGGACTCAAATCGCGGTAATGCGGCACGCGTTTGTAATGCTTATGGGCCACCAGGTTCATGATGTCCTCTTCCAGGTTGGCGCCTGTGCAGGAAATGATATCCACCTTTCCGGCCCGGATCATTTCGGCCAGGGAGATGCCCAGTTCGGCCGTACTCATGGCTCCGGCCAGGGTAACCATCATTTTTCCGCCGGCGGCAAGATGTGCTTCATATCCTTTGGCTGCATCCACCAGCGCGGCGGCGTTAAAATGCAGGTAATGTTTCGTAATAAACAGGGATACTGGTCCTTTCGTCATATCAGTTATTATAAGGATTGCAAAAATAACAATATGACCGAAATACCGAAGGCATCCGGATGACTTTATGGATATTGATCACCGGTATCAGATCCCTCCCGGTTCATTTGTTTTTCCGTTTCCGGAACCTGTAAACGGTTGCTTTCTATACCATAATACCGTTGGTTGTACGTCCCTGTGACAGGATTTAACCGATTCCTTCCTTTTATATGCCTGCGGACGTTATCTTTGCTCCAAAATTTTCAGCATTCCCTTGACCAAGAAAAAACCGGCCGTTTTCCCTAAACTCGTCATTACCCTCTGGGTTGCTTTATTGTCCCCGTTCCTGTTGTTCTTTATTTTCATCAGCATGGTCGCCAATGGCAATTTCGGGGCGCTTCCAACCTTTGAGGAACTGGAAAACCCGAACAGCAACCTGGCTTCGGAAGTGTATTCGTCCGACCGGGTGGTGCTTGGAAAATATTTTTACCAGAACCGGTCCAACACGCATTACCGCGACCTTTCGCCCAACCTGGTGAATGCCCTGAAAGCGACGGAAGATATCCGGTTTGAAGATCATTCCGGTATTGATATCAGGGGGTTGAGCCGGGTGCTGTTTAAAACCGTCATCCTGAGGCAGAGTAGTTCAGGCGGGGGAAGCACCCTGACCCAGCAGCTGGCCAAAAATTTGTTCCATGAAAAACCCCGTACCAAATGGGAACGCATCGTACAGAAAATACAGGAATGGATCATCGCCGTCAGGCTGGAGAAAAACTACACCAAGCAGGAAATCCTGGCCATGTACCTGAATACGGTTGAATTCGGGAGCAATGCCTTCGGTATTAAATCGGCCGCACAGATTTTTTTTAATAAAACGCCTGCACAGCTCAATATCCAGGAATCGGCCACCCTGGTTGGATTGCTTAAGGCGCCCACGTTGTACAGCCCCGTACGCAATCCCAAAAACGCCACCCAGCGCAGGAATACCGTCCTTTCCCAGATGCGCAAGTATGACCTGATCACACCTGCAGCCTTTGATTCGCTTAAGGTCATCCCCATTAAACTCACCTTCCAGGCCGAAGAACACAGCACCGGGCTGGCCACCTATTTCCGGGAAACTCTTCGACAGGAATTGCTGAAGTGGTGCAGGGAACATAAGAAAGCCGACGGAACCACCTATAACCTTTACCGCGATGGCCTGCGGATTTATACCACCATTGATTCCCGCATGCAGCAGTATGCCGAGGAAGCGGTGAAGGAACATCTGACCGAACTCCAGAAATCATTCTTTGAACACTGGAAAGGGAGGGTGCCCTGGGCCGATCAGCCCCAGATCATCACCGATGGCATGAAACATTCCGAACGCTACAGGCAGCTGAGGGAACAGGGCAAAAGTGAAAAGGATATCCAGAAAGCTTTCGCGGAAAAAACAGCCATGACCGTCTTTACCTGGAAAGGAGATCGGGATACCCTGATGAGCCCCTTGGACTCGATCAAATATTATAAGATGTTCCTGCAAACCGGGTTCATGTCCATGGACCCGCATACCGGTTATATCAAGGCCTGGGTCGGCGGGAACGATTACCGGTATTTCCAGTATGATCATGTGAAGGAAGGCAAACGGCAGGTGGGTTCCACCTTTAAGCCTTTCCTCTATACCGTGGCCATGCAGGAAGGGTATTCGCCCTGTTATAAGGTCCCGAATGTTCCGATTGCCATTAAACTGGAAACAGGTGACACCTGGACCCCGAAAAATGCCGACGGGGAATACGGTGGCATGCTGACACTGCGGGATGCACTGGCTGAATCCGTCAACTGTATTTCGGCTTACCTGATGAAACAGTTCGGTCCGGAAGCGATGATTAATATTGCACGTAAAATGGGCATCACCAGTCCCATCGACCCGGTTCCGGCCATCTGCCTCGGCACACCGGATGTTTCTGTCTATGAAATGGTCGGGGCCTATTCCGCTTTCGCCAACAAAGGAGTTTGGACGGAACCCATCTCCCTGTTGAGAATAGAAGACAAAACGGGAGTCGTCCTGCATGATTTTGTGCCGGATAAAAAAGAGGCCATCAGCGAGGAAACCGCATACCTCATGCTGAACCTGCTCCAGGGCGTGGTTCAACGCGGTACCGGAATGCGCCTGCGGGGTTCGAAATACAATTTGGATAATCCCATCGCCGGCAAAACAGGCACCACCCAGGATCAGAGTGACGGCTGGTTTATGGGCATTACACCCGACCTGGTTTCCGGCTGCTGGGTGGGCTGCGAGGACCGTTCCGTGCATTTCAGAAGCCTTCAGCTGGGCCAGGGAGCCAATACGGCCCTGCCCATCTGGGGGTTATACATGAAGAAAATATATGCCGACAATACCCTTCAGGTTTCCAAAGGCGATTTTGAAAAACCTTCCGGCAAACTTTCGGTTGAACTGGATTGTTCCAAATATGTTAACCCCGGCGATAATGTCAATAACAACGACAGCGGGGGATTCTAACCCCTTCCTTTGAACACCCTTCCTTTTCCTGAAGAGTAATTCCAGTCCCGTATTTTTTTCTCCCGTTACCGCTTATTTCATTTTCTGTTTTACTTTTACACCATCAATAAGGAAAAGCCGATCGGAACATGAGTATCAATAAAGTAGTGAAAAATGCCCGGGAGGCCATTTCCGGCCTCAGCGACAACATGACCCTGATGCTGGGCGGTTTCGGGCTTTGCGGGATCCCGGAAAATTGCATTGCGGAACTGGCGGCCAGCGGCATCAAAGGCCTGACCTGTATTTCAAATAATGCGGGTGTGGATGACTTCGGACTGGGATTGCTGCTGCAGAACAGGCAGATTAAAAAAATGATCTCCTCCTACGTGGGCGAGAATGCCGAATTTGAAAGACAAATGCTCAGCGGCGAACTGGAAGTGGAACTCATCCCCCAGGGAACCCTCGCCACCCGTTGCTGGATGGGAGGAGCCGGCATCCCTGCATTTTTTACCCCGGCCGGTTATGGTACGGAAGTAGCCGATGGAAAGGAAGTGAGGGAGTTTAACGGCAAACATTACCTGCTGGAAGCCTGGCTGAAAGCCGACTTCTCCATCGTGAAAGCCTGGAAAGGTGATCATTACGGAAACCTTATCTTCAAAGGCACGGCACGCAATTTCAATCCCATGATGGCCATGGCCGGTAAGATCACCATCGCGGAGGTGGAAGAACTGGTGGCACCCGGACAACTGGACCCCAACCATATTCACACCCCGGGCATTTTCGTGCAACGTATATTCCAGGGCGTTAAATATGAAAAACGTATTGAAAACAGAACGGTAAGGAAACGATAAACATGGCGCTAGATAAAGACGGCATTGCCAAACGGATTGCCAAAGAACTGAAAGACGGATATTATGTGAATCTGGGCATCGGCATACCGACGCTCGTTGCCAACTATATCCCGGAAAATATTAACGTGGTGCTGCAGTCGGAGAACGGCCTGCTGGGTATGGGTCCTTTTCCTTATGAAGGGGAGGAAGATCCCGATATGATCAATGCGGGCAAACAAACCATTACCATGCTGCCCGGTTCGGCCATCTTTGATTCCTGTACCAGCTTTGCCATGATACGCGGGGAACATGTGCAGCTGACCGTTTTGGGCGCTATGGAAGTCAGTGAGGATGGCGATATCGCCAACTGGAAAATTCCGGGTAAAATGGTCAAAGGCATGGGAGGTGCGATGGACCTGGTGGCCTCTGCAAAAAATATTATCGTAGCCATGCAGCATGTAAACAAGGCCGGTGAATCCAAACTATTGCCCAGGTGTACGCTGCCCCTGACAGGAGTGCGTTGCGTAAAAAAAATCGTTACCGAACTGGCCGTCCTCGATGTAACCGACCGGGGTTTCCGCCTGCTGGAGCGTGCTCCGGGAGTTTCGGTGGAGGACATTAAAAAAGCTACCGCCGGAAAACTGGTCGTGGAAGGTGAAATTCCGGAAATGAA
>CAYWHE010000256.1:0-4788 GCA_964458125.1 uncultured Flavobacteriaceae bacterium
CGGTCCGGGAAACTGGAAAATCCTGCAAGCCAGGTATGGTATTTCAGGAACGGATTACCTGAATTTGGGAATATTGCGCTTTGAACACCCTCACAATGATTTTTTATTTCTTCTTAGTGAAACAGGAATAGCGGGATTGTTCCTCTGGTTGGGAGCTTTTCTCATGGCCATGAAGGCCTGTTTCCGGTTGATACGGAAGGAGGGGAATGAAAAAATCAGGTTGCTGATGTGCTTCATTGGCGCCGGGATAATTGGTTTTTTGTTTCTTTCGGTGTTCAGTTACCCGCGGGAGCGTTTTTTTTCCATGCTGTTACTGATGGTTTTATTTTCAATACCTATTGCTTTTGAGAACAGGTCCATCAGGGTATCACCGTTCCTTTACAGGTCTTTCATGCTTATTTTAGTCCTTTCTGTCACCATCGTATCATTCTGCAATCTGTCCAGGCTAAAGGGTGAGGTCTTGTTTAAAAATGCCCTGGTACATCAGCAACAGGGAGCGATGAAGGCTATGTATAATGACCTCCTCCGTTGCCAAGCTAATTCTCTGCCTGTGGATGAAACGGGAACACCGTTGGAATGGTATCTTGGGCTGGCTGCCATATACAACGGTGATACCCTCCGTGCCGAATCCCTGTTCAGACGAGCGGAGGCGTTGAATCCTTTTCACATCCAGGTGTTGAATGATCTGGGATCATTGTTGGAAAGGAAACAGCGGTATGCCGAGGCGGCAAACCTGTATAAAAGAGCACTTGCCATCAGTCCCAGGAATTTGAAGATATGTGTCAATCTGGCTTTTACTGAATTCAATGCCGGAGATACGCTAAATGCCTATAATATCCTGAATACCTATCCCGATCATGCCGGTCTTTCGTTCCGGGAACCCTTTAACCAGATTTTATATGCCATGGCTACAGCGTATGTAAAAAGCAACAGGGATACCGTTCTGGCTCTTTTCCTGAACCGTAAATTGAGCAAAAACAGGTTATACCTCGTCACCCTTCATGACAGTATAGGAGCCGGCCCCTTGTTTTTAGACAAGGCAAGAAAGGCAATCCGTCCAGAATGATTTTTTTGGCACCCTTGAATCATTTCTTTACCTTGCGGACAAACAGGTATCAAATGAAAAGGATTCTGAAATTATCGGGAATAAACGGCTTGCTTTTTCTATTAAGCATCCCTAATTATGGTCAATCACTCATTTCAATTTTTCCTGATCAGGGAAAGCGGAATCAAACCTTAACCACTACCATCACCTCTTCGGATTTTTATTTTCTGACATCTTCTGCTCCAGCTCCGAATGGGTTCAAGTTGCAGCAGGGAGCTTCAACTGTTTTTCCAAATTGGGTTAATGTAATTGACGATGATCACGTGAGTGCCAACTGGTCCTTTGGTGCCAACCTTCCCCTGGGTTATTATGACCTGAGTTACACCTATACGGGAATGGGCAGTCCTGCCGTGCTTCCCGGTGCATTTCAGTTGGTTGACACCTGTAAAATTACTGTTATACCGGCTGTAGATACCATCATATGTCAGAACGACAGCGCCAAATTAAGCAGTCCGGCTGGTAGTTCTTACCAATGGAAGAAAAACGGGGTGAATATTTCCGGTGCTACCGCACAGGTTTACTATGCCAAAGCATCAGGTTCCTATAAAGTGACAGTCACAGGTGGTTCCTGTCCGGGTACCATTGGTCCGGTGTCCATTTACCTTGTCAAAGCATCCATCTCGCCTTCGTCCACGCAGAACCTTTGTCTTGGCCAGCAAGTTACCTTTAATGGTTTTATTGCTCCCGGACTGACTTATCAATGGAAAAAAAACGGTGCTATAATTGCCGGTGCCACAACAAGCACATTGACGGTTCAGGATTCCGGTACCTATAAATATATTTTAACAGCTGTGAACGGATGTACAAAAAGTTCGGCATCTGTAAGGGTCAACATGGCCATATTACCCACCAAAACGCTTACATTGCAACCAGGTTCCGGCTCAGGGAAGGATGCTTTTATTGTAAGCTATTACCCCAACAATAATTTTGGATCTGTAAATGACCTGGATGCATTTGCCTGGACAATAAATGCGGTGAATGCCAACGCAAGAAGTCTGATCCAATTTAATTTGAGTACAATAAACCCCGGATCTGATGTGTTATCCGCCTTTTTAAATTTATATTCCGATTCCACCGGATCTTATAACCTGACTGGTCATAGCGGTGATAACAAGGGTTACCTGAGAAGGATAACCGCCGCCTGGAATGAGAGTACTGTTACCTGGAGTAACCAGCCCGGAAATACTACTTCGGGACAGGTAGATCTGCCCGTCAGTTCTTCAGCGCATCAGGATTATCTGAATATAAATGTCCGGGATCTGATTCAGTTGATGGTGGATACCCCATCGAAAAATTATGGATTTTTACTCCGGCTGAATACGGAGGTAAAGTTCCGGAGTCTTTTATTTTCTTCCTCCGATCATGCCAACAGCAGTCGCAGACCTAAACTGATAGTTAGGTATTTTAAAGTAACAGTTGCCGCATCCAACGGGACAACATTTTGCAATGGCGACAGCAGCGTATTGCAGGCCGACACAGGCCCATATACCTATCAATGGAAGAAAAACGGCACCAACATCAACGGCGCTACAGGTTCATCTTATCATGCCAAAACATCAGGAACTTACAAAGTGATATTGACCGGAAGTTATGGCTGCAGCCTGACATCTGATCCTCTTACCATTACTGTAAATCCATTACCTTCCGCTACGGTCACTCCAAACGGGCCCACTACCTTTTGTGCGGGAGACAGTGTCATTCTCCAGGCTGGCAGCGGAGCAGGCTATGGTTACAGCTGGAGAAAAAATAATTCAGTGATACCCGGGGCAACAAACATCAGCTATACGGCTAAAACAGCCGGAAATTACACGGTGAAAGTTACCGATATCAACGGATGTACTAAATTGTCTTCTGTGTTAACGGTTACTGTTCCATGCAGGCAACCGGAGACCGGAATAAACGGAACCAACCTGCAGGTTTCGGTATATCCTAATCCTTCCGACGGATGGTATCATCTTGATGTAAGGGAACCTGCAGGGGAATTAATCATTTTCAGGATTTATGATATGACAGGAAGAATGAAATACGAAAAAGAGTTTTACAATTCCGTATCGGGAGAGGAGTTTGAAATTCACGAAAACGGAATTTATAAAATGGTGGTGATTCATGGCAACAATGTAAGATGGTCTACCCTGGTTAAAGAAGGAAACAGGGAATAATAATTTGTTTCGGCATCTCCAGGTAAAATTGTTGTTTTCACTTGTCAATAAAGAAACACACGTCTATTCCCGGCAAAATGAAAGAAATTATTTTCATCCGGTTATGCAAATCAAAACTATTTCAATCTCTTAAGGGGAATTTCCCACATCATGCAGCTGAAAAAAAATGACAGCAATACCATGTTGCTTAAGGTGGCATAGTTCACGCAAATGGATGAAGACTCGGTTTTATGGAAAATGCTTATATGAATTCAGATCAGATTACCGCAGATAAAGATCACAGCAAGTCACATGATCATGTTAGGTACAGGATGGAGCATAAGGACAATATGATATCACCTGACCTTCCAGAAATCAGGCATAAAAATCTTGAATATTTATTATTGGTAAAATCAAAACGTAAGCTCCTTCTCTGGACAGGATCTCTGGTATTCATGCTGTCATTTGTTATTTCAATAGTTTTTTTTACCTCCTATACCTCTACCATTTCATTTGTTGTGGATGAGTCGAAACCAGAAAATATGGCCGTTTCGGAACCTGAACGATTTGTTTTAGCTCAACTTACCGAACTGAATAAAAACCGTTTGTTTTATACACTTTTTTCTGATCTGATGGCAAAGCGCCTGGATGAATCCATCGGGCTGGGTCGGCATCACAAGATCGATCCGGGAAGCAAAAACTACCTGCAATCCCTGGTAAGAATAATGATGAGTCAGGTGGAATTTCAAAAAAGCCCGTTAAATGTAGTTTATATATCGATTAAGGATAGGGATGAGAAATATGCCATGCTCATGGCAAATACAATATTTATGCAATTGGAGGGAATTCATAAGGATCAGGTTGCTGGGATGCTGGAGTATAAACAAAAACACTATTTAAATAATGTTCAATATTATCAGGCAAAGAAAAACCTGGAAATAGACACCCTGATCAGGGTTTTTAACAGGCTTCCACTTCTTAAGGGGAGTAGTTCAGAAAACACCGAAGAAATAATTCAGATTAAAAGGGATATTAACAATAAACTCATAGATCTTTATTCAAATCAGCAGTCGGTTATCAATAACCGTATTCTGTATGATTATGCAAAAGGAACGTTAAATGATTCAACCATTAAGACCCTTTTCCTGATCAATAGTGCAGGTATTTCAAGTCGGGGGTTTGGCTGGGGTTCGGCTTTCGGGTTCAGTTTACTGATTACCCTGGCCGTCCAGTTTTACATTATTCTGAGTATTTATGCTTTCCGTAAATACGGTCATTTGCTGAAATTGTTCATGAATAAGCCTTAAACAGCAGCTTAATAATGCTATGTATATTCTGGTATAATGTCTTCAACGTTTTTTCGTTTTAATCACCCAGGGCGAATTCCCTTTTGCTTGCAGCAAAGAAGAAAAAAAACAATTATGCCCCATTCTTTTAGCAGTTTAGTATACTTATCAGATATTATTTTGCGTCCTTTGCAGCGCGGAATTTCGTGCAGGTAATTTGTCACCTATAACATGACCGGCGCCATCATTTCACCATATT
>CAYWHE010000257.1:0-4786 GCA_964458125.1 uncultured Flavobacteriaceae bacterium
AAATTTCAGCCATGTTAAAAAAATTCATTTCCCTGCTATGTTTTGGCTGTTTGCTGTATTCAGGCGTTCATGCTCAATCCATCAGCCGCAAAGTTATTTCCTCAACCGGAGGAATGGCTATTGGTGGTGGAAGTCAGATCACATTTTCCATTGGCGAAACCATGACACCGTCCCTCAGTGGTGGCGGAAATCTCATCACGCAGGGATTCCAGCAGCCGGGAGAGGAAATTCAGACGGGTTCTGTACCCGTATCCCAATGTGCGGGTAACAGCATAACGATTCCATTTACAGCCATTGACATAGGAGGCGGCAATACTTTCACGGCACAGCTCAGCGATGCATCCGGGAGCTTTGCAGTATCTGTACCTATTGGAACGCAAAGCGGAAATGCTTCCGGCATTATCAGCGCTGTTATTCCGGTGGGTACTTCTCCCGGAACGGGATACAGGATCCGGGTAATCAGTTCATCACCATTAACCATAGGAAATGATAACGGAGCCAATATAATGGTCAATGCATTGCCGGTTATTGCCATCACTTCATCCAATATCACCTGCAACGGAGCGAATAACGGAACAGCCACAGCGCTTGCTTCAGGCGGTACACCTGCTTATAATTATTTGTGGGGAAATGGAAGTACCATTGCAACTATCAGCAATGTTAGTCCTGGCAGCTATCCGGTTACTGTAACGGATGCAAACGGATGTACAAATACTTCATCTGCTGATATTTCAGAACCGGCTGTAATGACGGTCAGCGGAACTGTAGCCAATCCGGCATGTAAGGGGGCAAGTACAGGTTCCATCATGCTTAGTGTTTCAGGCGGTACACCGTCCTACGCTTATTTATGGAACAACGGATCCACCCTTCAAAACCGGACATCGCTTGCATCCGGAACGTATATAGTTACAGTTACTGATGCACAGGGCTGCACAAAGAAAACCTCTTTTGTGATCACGCAACCGGCCACCAAACTGATTTTGAATATCAATAAGACCAATGTTCGTTGTTACGGAGGGGCTGGGGGAAAGGCAACGGTTACTCCCTCCGGAGGTGTTTCGCCCTATTCTTATTCCTGGAATACCGTGCCGGTAAAAACAACGGCCAGTGTTTCCGGGTTGACGGCCGGCGTTTATCTCTGTTTTGTAACTGATGCCAACAGTTGTACCAAGACGGCAACCATAACCATCACCCAGCCCGCTCCAATTATAGTTACGGGTTCCCAGACCAATGTAACCACCAACGGGGGGAGTGACGGTTCGGCCACGGTATCGGTTAGCGGCGGTGTACCACCCTATACCTATTACTGGAATACCCTTCCTTCATCCACCAATTCCGCAGTTACGGGTTTGTCGGCTGGTACCTATACCTGTAAGGTAACCGACAGCAAGGGCTGCGTAAAAAAAATCACCTTCATCATCACCCAGCCGGGCGCCAGGGCAGCAATAAATCCACTACCTGGTCAGCTAAGGGTTTTTCCTAATCCAACTGTTGGAGAAGTCAACCTGTTTATTTTAACTGACCGGGAGGAAAGTTTTTCCATTTCCATCTTCGATCTTTCAGGTGAGGAATTAATCAGGCAATACGGCCGTGCAGGGTCTGGTGAAAATGTTGTCAGCCTGGATATCCGTAACCTTGCTAAAGGCGTTTATTTTCTGAAGTTTCAACTGGACCGTAAAGTTTTTATTGACCGGGTGATTTTGCAGTAATGGCATCCTGACCTCGCGCCGCAGGCCCTTGTCAGGTTGCGAACCTGAAACGGATACCTGCATGCTGAATGGTGGCCACAGGAGTCTGTCAGGTTGTGTAATTTCAGGCATCCTGAAGGTCGCTCATCGCCCCTGTCAGGTTGCGAATCTGAAACGGAAGACGGCATATCTGAAAATTAACGGCTGAATTTTTATTCCATTGACCCGACTCTTAACATTAAATATAAAAACCCATACCATGAAAATCTTCCTTTCATTTATCTTCGTCCTGATGGCCTGGCCATTGCTTTTAATTTCCCAGATTCCACAGGCCATACCCTACCAGGGTGTTGCCAGAAACGCTGCCGGAAATATAATTGCCAGTCAAAGTATTTCGCTTCGCTTCACCCTGCTCGAAGGTAGCGCTGCAGGTAGTATGGTCTACCAGGAAACGCACAATGTGACGACCAGTTCCCTTGGTTTATTTGATGTCAAGATTACGGCCGGAACCCCGACAGGAGTGTTTAACCCGCTTGCCTGGCAGTTACTTGCTGCCGCAGGAGTCTTTCTCCAGGTAGAAATGGATATTAACGGCGGTACTGCTTATACCAACATGGGCACCACCCAATTGCTGAGCGTGCCATTTGCCCTTTACGCTGAAAAATCCGGATCGGCAACCGGCGCGGTGAGTTATGCAGGAGCATGGAACGCCTCATCAAACAGTCCTTCGCTGGTCAGCAGTGCAGGAACAAAGGGGTTTTACTATGTGGTGTCAAACGCCGGCAACACGGCACTGGACGGAATCGATGATTGGGGGACTGGCGATTGGGCCATTTACAACGGCTCAGTCTGGCAGAAGGTGGATAATTCAGAAGCGCCGGTGGCCGCCGCTGATGTGGCATTTTCACCCGCTCCTGCGATATCATCAACGAATGTACAGGACGCAATTGAAGAAGTACAC
Source organism: uncultured Flavobacteriaceae bacterium (assembly GCA_964458125.1). Classification (GTDB taxonomy): domain Bacteria; phylum Bacteroidota; class Bacteroidia; order AKYH767-A; family OLB10; genus CAYWHE01. The sequence continues at coordinate 2,650 of CAYWHE010000257.1, forward strand.
GTCGCAAAAGTAAATCGTTCCGGGGATACCATGACGGGGGATTTGATTCTTAACGCGAATCCGGCCGCTGCATTAGGTGCTGCTACCAAGCAATATGTTGACAACGGGGATGCCGCTTTGCAAACCCAGATTAATACAAAAGTTAACCGGTCAGGGGATACCATGACGGGTGATCTAATCCTGAATGCGGATCCCACCATGGCTTTAGGCGCTGCCACCAAAAAATATGTGGATGATGCCGGTGCTACCAAGGCAGATAAGGTCAGCGGTGCCATAGCCGGACATTTTGCCGTGTTGTCTGCAACCGGAAACCTGAGTGATGGCGGGGATAAATCCGCTTCGAATATTTCCTTTGTTCCTGATTCAGCCATTGCTTCAACCAACGTGCAGGATGCTATTGAGGAAGTTAATGGGCAATTTTCAAACCTGATTGATTCCTATGTTCATAAGGTGGACGATGGGATTACCATCTATCCGGTACCGCTGACATCTCACAAACGATTCGGTATTGGCGATATAGCTCCGGTCTGTCCGCTGGGAATTCGGGCACAGACAGGCGATGACGACAAGCAGATCTCCATGACCAGCCAGGATGGTACCCGGAAATGGAATATTAACCTGAACCCCACGGCAGGTAATGTGCCCGGATTCAGCATTGATGATATGAGCAGCGGCAGCGGTACCAGCCGCTTGTTTATCCAGGAATCAACAGGTTACATCGGTATCGGAACCACGGTTCCGAATGAGAAGCTGCATATCGAGGACGCCAGTCTTTCCGGATTAACGGGCATGAAGATGTTAAATACGGCTTCTGTCGCTAACCAGGGATGGATGATGGGGCATTTACAGCAGGCAACAGCTGAGCGTGACGGAAGTTTTTCCGTTATGGAAGAAACTGCAGTCGGTGATGCCGAACGCATGATCATCCGTAGCGGAGGAAATGTCGGCATCAATGAGCCGGTTCCCGACACAAAATTACATGTAAGCCGGCCTTCAGCTGATCCCCAGGCTGCCGTTAATCTCAGTAAAGGGTCCGGAATCGTATTGGTGGGAAGCAGTAGCGAAAATCACCTCGCGATGGATTACCGCGGTATTCAGGCAAGGCAGGGATTTTTTCCGGGCAGCACTCTGACAACAGCGGTTTCACTGGATATTCAGCCTCTGGGAGGAGGCGTTATCATTCATGGATCGGCTATGGCCCCCAACCGGATAATTATTGACGGAGACGGCAATATGGGTCTGGGAAAGAATCCGGTGGAAAAACTGGATATTAATGGAGCCCTTACCGTTGGCGATTCCTATTCGTCCACTCCTGCTGAAGGAACGATACGCTGGCATGCTGATCCCGGTGGATCGGACCTGCAGGTTTATAAAGGCGGAGCCTGGAAGTCCCTGACAACACAGGCCGTTACGGATGGTTTTGGCCCGGCCGGTACGGATAAAATCACCTATAATGCTTCATATGCCAAGGTTGGAATCGGGGTCATAACGCCAACCGCTGCGCTGCATGTGGAAGATAACACGCCGGTTGCGGCAGGCAGCATTGGCGCCATTATTTCCAATACTTCTTCCACCAGCAGCGCATTGCAGGGTGACAGCCGTATCGGCTTAATGGTCAACTGCTCCGGAACCTGGAGTTCCAATACTTCTGCAAAAAACATTGGAATATTTGTGTCCGATGTCAGCGGACAAAGCAGCAGCAATTCAAATATAGCAGCGGTGTTAAATGGTAATACCGTAATTGGAGGCATCACTTCAACCGGCATGGTCGGCAGCAATGGCAGCAACGTGCTTGCCATTCAGAACGGTACAGCGCCGACCTCAGCCATCGGAGGCCCAGGCGTTTCAGGAGGCGGCATTCAGTTATATTCGGAAAATGATGCCATTGGTATTTCCACCTTCCATGTCAAGAATGGAGACGGAACGGTTATAAAATTATTCCGTTCATCCACACTCACTGCACCCAATAATAATCCGGTGAGTACCACAACATACGGTTTAACCGAATCCGATGTAATCAATAATCTTCGTACGCGAATCAATGAGCTGGAATTGAAATTACAGGCCCTCGGTTTGTTGCAGTAAGGCTTCGTACTAAAATGAAATGACATAATCATCACAAAAAAATTTCAGCCAT
>CAYWHE010000258.1:0-4762 GCA_964458125.1 uncultured Flavobacteriaceae bacterium
TTGTCTTTTAAAAGTATCAAAATGTTTCTGAATAATTATTTTATAGACTCGAATAACGATATCCACTGTTTTTCAATCATCTTCAATATGATCATCCATCTTGAGATGGGGAATCATGAAATCATTCCATACACCCTGAAATCCACCTTACGCTACCTGGATAAGAGAAAAAGAATGTACCGCTTTGAAACAGTTTTTCTTCAGTTCATCAGCAAATTACTTAAGGCCGGTACGAAGGATCAGGTGAACAGCACATATCAGCTTTTGCTGAATGAATTAAATGAGCTGACCAAGAACCCTTTTGAAAAAGTGGTATTCGAATATTTTGATTTTATCGCCTGGGCCGAAAGTAAAATCACCCACATGACTTTTGCGGAAGTCGTAAAGGAAAGAAACTTAAAAGGTAAATAGGGCCATCCGGGTTTTGATCCGGGATAGGATTTACAATCCCAGGAGTTTTTTTACCGGGTCATTTCCGCTGAATAATAACTTCAGCGGTTCTTCCAGCATCTGTTTGACCATTACCAGGAAACCCACTGATTCCCTGCCGTCAATGACCCGGTGATCATAGGACAGTGCCAGGTACATAACGGGCCTGATCTCCACTTTTCCCTGAAAGGCAACCGGTCTTTCCACGATGTTGTGCATGCCCAGTATGGCGCTTTGGGGAGGGTTGATGATCGGGGTTGACAGCATGGATCCGAATACACCCCCGTTGGTGATGGTAAAAGTGCCCCCGTTCATTTCTTCAATACTCAGTTTTCCATCCCGTGCCTTTCCGGCAAGATTCAGAATGGCTTGCTCAAGCTGTGACAGGTTCATCGATTCCGCATTCCGGATGACCGGTACCATCAGCCCCTTGGGTGCGCTGACGGCAATTCCGATATCGGCATAGTCATGAAAGACTATCTCATCGCCTTCAATCCTGGCATTGACCGCAGGAAATGATTTCAACGCTTCCGTAACAGCCTTGGTAAAAAATGACATGAATCCAAGTGAAACACCATGTTGTTCCTTAAACTGGTCCTTGTATTGTTTGCGTATAGACATGATGTTACTCATATCGGCTTCATTGAATGTGGTCAGCATGGCCGTCTGGTTTTTTACTGCCACCAGGCGTTCGGCAATCTTTTTCCGTAGCATGCTCATTTTTTCCCTTCTTTCCGTGCGAACGCCGGGCGTGCCAGGGGTAACGGGGGTTTTGGAAACCGCCGGATTGACCTTTTCAGCTTCCTGCTGCCGGAGGGATTCAAGCACATCTGCTTTGGTGATACGTCCGTCTTTGCCGCTGGCTTTGACGGAGGAAGCAGGCAGAAGTTCTTCACGCATGATTTTTTCTGCCGCCGGAGAAGGCGTGCCGCCGGCGTATCCTGTCTTTACGTCAGGAGGAGATTCCGGTTCCGGTGCTTTTTTGACGGCAGCTGCAGGCCGTTGCTTTTTATCATTAACTTTCATTCCGGCAGAATCTATCGTGCAGGCCACCGTACCAACGGGAACGGTATCTCCTTCCTTCACCAGAATTTTTAAAATGCCTGATTCTTCTGCGCTAAGTGTCAACGTAGCCTTGTCTGAATCAATTTCCGCAAGTTCCTCGTCTTTTTCCACGTAATCTCCGTCCTTTTTAAGCCAGCTGGCAATCTGAACTTCGGTTACGGATTCTCCCGGACTTGGTAATTTTATTTCTGTAATCATGCTGGTTGGTAAATTTTAAATTAATTTTTCCTGGCAGGTTCCTTCTCAAAGGCCTTGCTGACGATCCAGGCTTGTTCCTTCTCATGTTGCTTGTAAGAACCGGTTGCCGGGCTGGCGCTTTCAGGCCGCGTGATGGCCCTCAGGGTACCGCCCTTAAACGTGCGAAGCATATAGGACCATGCGCCCATGTTTTCCGGTTCCTCCTGCACCCATACATAATCTTTTACTTTTTTATATTTCATGAGCAGCATACTGATTTGTTTTTCGGGATAGGGGTAAAGCTGTTCGATGCGGATGATGGCAATTTCCCGGTTCAATTCTTTTTTCTGTTTATCAGAAAGTTCATAATACAGTTTGCCGCTGCAGAACAGGATACGGCTGACCTGGCCGGCGTCAGCGGCATCATCATCCATAACTTCCCTGAATCCGCCCCGGGTGAGGTCCGTTAATCTGGAAATGCAGCGTGGATTCCGAAGGAGGCTCTTGGGTGTAAACACGATTAGCGGTTTGCGGAAATCCCGGTGTAGTTGTCTCCGGAGCACATGGAAGAAGTTGGCCGGCGTGGAACTGTTGACCACCTGCATATTATATTCGGCACAAAGGCTTAAAAACCGCTCCAGCCTAGCGCTGCTGTGTTCCGCACCCTGTCCCTCATAACCATGGGGTAGCAACAAAACGATGCCGTTCATTCTCCTCCATTTATCCTCTGCGCTGCTCAGATACTGATCAATGATGATCTGTGCACCATTGGCAAAATCACCAAATTGCGCTTCCCATACCACCAGTGAATTGGGTGCCGAAAACGCGTAGCCGTAATCAAAACCAAGCACTCCGTATTCAGAAAGCAGGGAGTTGTAAATGGTGAACGGCGCCTGTTTTTCACTGAGGTGATTAAGTGGAATATATTGCTCCTCAGAATCCTCCACACGGACAACGGCATGCCGGTGTGAAAAGGTTCCCCGCTGTACATCCTGTCCGCTGACCCGTACCGGCCTGCCTTCCGACAAAAGAGAACCATAAGCCAGCAATTCAGCCATGGCCCAGTCCAGTGTGCCCTCTCCTTGCAGCATCTTCCGGCGATCTTCAAACAACCTCGTGGTTTTTGAAAAAAACACCTTGTCGGCCGGCAGGGTCGTGATTTTTTCACCAAGGTTGCTGAGCAATCCGGCGCTTATGCCCGTTTCGGGTGATTTTTCAAAATCTTCCGGGGTAGCGGTTCTCAGGTGACTCCAGCTTCCTTCCAGGTATCGGGAGAATTTGGTTTTTTCGGTTTTCCGGGCCGTTTCCAGGCTGCTCTGAAGCATGGAACGGAAGCCTTGATCCATCTCCCGGGCCAGATCCGCCTCAATGGCACCCTGCGATAAAAGTTTCCGGGAATAAATCTCCCTGGGATTGGGATGGGATGCGATGGCCTTGTACAGCAGGGGCTGGGTGAAGCGGGGTTCATCACCTTCGTTATGTCCGTACTTGCGGTAACATAAAATATCGATGAATACATCGCGGTGAAATTTCTGCCTGTATTCCATGGCCAGTTTGGCGGTGTAAACCAGGGCCTCCACGTCATCACCATTGACATGAAAAACCGGGGAGAGGGTTACCTTGGCAATATCCGTGCAATAGGTGCTCGACCGGGCATCTATATAATTAGTGGTGAACCCGACCTGGTTATTGATGACCAGGTGTATGGTTCCTCCGGTGCGGTAACCGCTGAGCCTGGACATCTGGATGACTTCGTATACGATTCCCTGGGCAGCTATGGCCGCATCACCGTGAATGAGGATCGGGGCGATCTGGCTGACGTCACCGCCTTCCGTATTGTCGATTTTTGCCCGTACAATCCCCTGTACTATTGCATCAACAGCCTCCAGGTGTGAGGGGTTGGGGGTCAGGCTCAGGTGAATCGCCTGCCCTTTGGAGGTTTTGATGTTGCCCGTAAATCCCAGGTGGTACTTGACATCACCATCAAAGGAATTTTCATCGTATTCCTTTCCCTCGAATTCCGTAAAGATATCGGCATAGCTTTTATTCAGAATGTTCGCCAGTACATTCAGTCGTCCCCGGTGCGCCATACCGATCACGTATTCCTTAATGCCGGCATCGGCACCAAATTCGATAACTGCATCCAAAGCAGGAATAAGCGTTTCGGCCCCTTCCAGCGAAAATCGCTTCTGCCCGGTAAACTTGGTATGCAGAAAATTCTCAAAGGCCACTGCCTGGTTCAGCTTGTGAAGCATCTGCTTTTTATCGGCCAGGCTGAAAGATGGCGTGTTTCGTACTGTTTCCATCTTCTGTTCGAGCCAGCGCGTGACTTCAGGATGACGGATGTACTTGTATTCGGCTCCTATGGACTCACAGTAGGTCTGCTTCATATGCGCCACAATTTCTTTCAGCGTGGCAGGTCCAATGCCGATCTCATGTCCCGCCTGGAAGGTAGTTTCCAGGTCAGCTTCCGAAAGTCCGAAATTCTCCAGGCTTTCATCCGGGTAATATTTCCGCCTTTCACGCACCGGGTTGGTTTTGGTGAACAGGTGACCTCGTGTACGGTAGCCGTTAATCAGGTTGATCACCTTGAATTCCTTGTTGACCTGTTCAGGCATCAGGCTGGGAGAGGATTCACCGTAACGCGATCTGGCGAATTCAAACCCTTCAAAGAATTTCCGCCATTGCGGATCCACCTGTTCCGGATCCCGGATAAAACGGTTGTATAATTCTTCCAGGGCTTTTGGTTCGCTGTTACCGATATAGGTTAGGGTTTCCATGGCGGGTCTTAATGGAGTGTAAATGTAGGATTTAATCTCTTAGGGTGAATTCCCCGTCTGCTTCCATCGAATAATAAATTGTCAGCAGGAGGCCCCGTTGCTTCCGGCGGTGCCGTTCGCTCTTTGAGTTGAATTCCCCGCCGCTTGCAGCCGGATAAGTCACTCCGGTTCCGGAAAATGAATGTAATGGTCTTGAAGCAAACAATGTATCTTTGCAGGAGTTTTGAAATCTCATGCCATCCGGAATAATCACCCATACGAATGAACTGATCAGGGAAACAAGTCCCTACCTGTTGCAGCATGCCCACAAT
>CAYWHE010000259.1:0-4615 GCA_964458125.1 uncultured Flavobacteriaceae bacterium
AGGAGGAGCAAACCATGGTGCTGGCCAATAAATCCGTAAAGGGTGACAATACGGGACTCAACGTGAAGGAACTGGAGGGGCTTGCCGATTTTTACAGGAGGCGTCTGACGGATATCAAGGACAGGCTGACGGAAAATGCCCAACGTGAAAAGAAACTCAATGAACAGATCACCAAAATTCAGCAACAGCTGAGTGTCTTAAACAACAAGCGGAATCAACCTACCAGTAACCTCCAGGTAACCGTTTCGGCAAAGCAAAGGGAAAATGCTGTGTTTAATTTCAGTTACCTGGTGGATAATGCCGGCTGGACACCCGTATACGATATCCGGGCGAAGGATTCGAACAGCCCGGTGCAGTTGGGTTACAAGGCCATGGTTTTTCAGTCCACCGGTGAGGAATGGGAAAAAGTTAAACTTAAACTCAGTACGGTGAATCCGAATGTGAGCAATGTGAAACCGGAATTATTTCCCTGGTACCTGGATTTCTATGTTCCGGTTGCCGTTTATAAAAACCGCCTGAACACCATACAGCCTGGTGCTGTCATGGAGGCCGCGCCGGCTGTGCGAAAGGACCAGGAAGGAAATGCCGGAGCCGAAGTGGATAAAATGAATACGGCGGCCGATTACGTGCAGGTAAACCAGAACCAGCTGGAAGCGGAGTTTGACATTTCCATTCCTTACACCATTCCATCCGACAACAAGCAGTACATGGTGGATATCCGGCAAACGACGTTGCCAGCGGTTTACAGGCATTTTGCCGTTCCCAAACTCGATAAGGATGCTTTTCTGACCGCCAGTGTGACCGGCTGGCAGGACCTCAACCTGATTTCAGGACCGGCCAGCATTTATTTTGAGAATAACTATGTCGGGGAAACCTACATCGAAACCAGGAACACCAACGACACCCTGCAGCTTTCGCTGGGAAGGGACAAGCGGGTAATTATCACACGTGAAAAACAGAAGGAGTTCAGCAGCAGCCAGCTGATTGGTTCCAATAAATCGAAAACACTGGCTTACCTGGTTACGGTGAAAAACCTGAAAAAGGAAACTGTTGAACTGTTGCTCGAAGAGCAGGTGCCGGTTTCCCAGAATAAGGATATTGAAGTCAAAATTAACGATGACTCCGGAGGAGAACTGGATCCTGCGACGGGTAAATTAACCTGGAAGGTCCTGGTGAAACCGGGTGAAACGATGAAGAAGAAACTGTCCTTTACCGTAAAATATCCGAAGGATAAACTGCTGAATAACCTTTGAAACGGGCTGAATGAAAAAGGCCGGAAAAAATTCCGGCCTTTTCTGTTTTCATGAAGGTCCGTTTGTTCAGGAATAAACAGGCATGGTGAGCAGTTATTTCCGGAGTTACAGGCCTTGATCAGGCTTCTGCTGTCTTTTTATAATCTTCTGCCAGTTTTTTCTGGATTTCACCTGGGACGGGCGCATACTCGGCAAAATCAGCCGACACTTTTGCGCGGCCCTGGGTTATGGACCGGAGTTCCGTGCTGCAACGGTCGAGTTCGGCCATGGGAATACGGGCCTTGATGACCTGGTGGCCGTTTACGCCATCCATACCGGTGATGATGGCCCTGCGTGACTGCAGTTCGCTCATCACATCGCCCATCAGGGTTTCCGGTATTTCCACATCCATGTCGTATATGGGTTCCAGCAACTGGGGTTCAGCCTGGTGAAAAGCTTCCTTGAAGGCCATCATTCCGGCAATTTTAAAGGAAATGTCGTTGCTGTCCACCGGGTGCATTTTTCCATCGTATACGCTGACCCGTATATCACGGACAAAGGAACCTGTCAGGGGACCTTCGTTCATTTTTTCCATCACCCCTTTCATGATGGACGGAATAAAACGGGCATCAATAACACCGCCGGTGATGCAGTTGTTGAACACCAGTTTGCCGCCCCAGGGCAGTTCGAGTACTTCCTTTTCCCGAAGCGGGTATTCCTTGATGTCAGGCATCCCTTCAAACCAGGGTTCTATTTTCATATAGACTTCCCCAAACTGTCCGGCGCCCCCGCTTTGTTTTTTATGCCTGTAGTTGGCCAGGGAAGGCTTCTGTATGGTTTCGCGGTAGGGGATGCGGGCCTTGATGAACTCCACGTTCATTTTGTAGACATGCTGCAGCCTCCATTTGGTGACTGCAAGATGAAGTTCGCCCTGTGCATGCAGCAGGACCTGCTTGGTTTCACGGGAAAACTCCACTTCAATGGTCGGATCTTCCACGTGGATTTCATGCAATACCTCTCCGAGTTTTTCATCATCGGTGGAAGTCTTGGCCACAATGGCAGTGCGGATCCGGGGTTTTGGGAAATGAATGGGATCAAGGTTGAAATGCACGCCCTTGCCATTGAGGGTCTGGTTGGTATACGTGTTTTTGAGTTTCAGCGTGCAGCCGATATCCCCGGCTTTCAGCCTTTCGATGGGATTCCTGTTCTTGCCGTCCATGATAAACAGCTGGTTGAATCGTTCCAGGGTATTGGTACGTTCATTCATCAGTTCCATTCCCTGGGTAATTTCCCCGCTAAGCACCTTGAAGAAAGACAACTTTCCAAGATGCGGTTCCACCAGCGTTTTAAATATGAATACGGAAGGAGGTCCGTTGGGATCGCAGGGTACATCCTTGCCCTCTTCGGTTTTTTCGGGATTCATTTCCACCGCTGAAGGGGCTACATTATCGATAAAGCCCATCAGGCGTCCGCTGCCCATATTCATTTTGGCCGACAGGCAGAACACGGGAAAGAGGGAATGTTTCATCATGCCTATTTTAATGCCTTGCCGCAACTCATCTTCATCCAGTTCGCCCTTTTCAAAATAAAGCTCCATCAGTTTTTCATCATTTTCCGCGGCTTTTTCCACCAGTTCATTATGAAGTTTGTTTGCTTTTTCCTTCTCGCTGTCTGGAATGGCCAGTTTCTCCGGCTTGCCACCGTCGGCAGGAAATTTATACAGGGTCATTTTGAGGAGGTCAATGATGGCGTTAAAGCCCGTACCCGCATTCACGGGGTATTGCATCAGCGTGACGGCGGAACCGAAAAAGCCCTTCATTTGTTCGAGGGTATTATTAAAATCAGCCTTTTCATGATCCAGGTGGTTGATTGCGAAAATGGTAGGCTTGCGGTACGTGTCCACATAATCCCATATAAGTTCGGTGCCCACTTCAATACCGCTCTGGGCGTTCACCAGCATCAGGGCGGTGTCGCAAACGCGGATGGAGGAAATCACTTCCCCGATAAAATCATCGAGGCCCGGGGTGTCAATGATGTTGATTTTGTAATCCCGCCATTCGGTATGTAACGTAGTACTGTATACGCTGCTCATCCGTTCATGCTCGATATCATGGTAATCGGATACGGTATTTTTTTCTTCAACGGTACCACGGCGGTTGATCAGTCCCGCTTCAAACAACATGGTTTCGGCAAGCGTGGTCTTGCCGCTTTTCGCAGCGCCAATCAATACCATGTTTTTAATATGTTTCTCATCATAGGTCTTCATGCTTGATATGATTTAAGGGTGAATACTAAAAGAACTTGGAAATCTAAAAGTAGGTCTTTTCAATCAAATATCAAATACTTTTGCACAAGTTATGGTAAAAATCATATTTCTTAAAAAGCGGATCAGGCCTTACCAGCGGGATTCTCAGCATGCAATGAGGAATGTCATGGGCGCTCTGGCGGTTTTTGGGCTGTTGATCCTGGCCGGAGAGCAGCTTCACGCTGGAAATTTGAAGCTGATCAGGGCCACCAGGCAGGATTGGAGTGGTGGTGTGGAGGGTCTGCAGGGCACCCGTTTTGAGATTGAAATTGCTGCTAAAAAGGGACGAAGTAACCTGATTCCGCTTCAGCTTTGGATCGGTGACCACTGTTTCAGTCTCCGTGTTTCTGATCCTCAACAGATTGCTACTCCCGGGAACATGAAGGTGATTCACACCAAAAAATCCGTTACCTGGAAAATTTTTTTGGAGGCGGAGCGTCCGGAGGAAACGGGTTCATCCGGCAACCGGAACGGAGTTGGACCAAACCGGTCGAAACTACAGGAAGGGAATGAAAACAGACCCGTTTATAAAGGAGCAGCGTTACTGATTTACCGGAAGGGTGAACAACGATGCTGCCTGGTGATCGATGAATTCAACGCTCTCCCGGCTTTGGCCTATCCATGAAAAACAAAAGCCACCGGGGTGAGGGGCTTTAAATGTGAAGCGGAAAGATAAACTATATCTTTTTGACGTTGACGGCACTGGGTCCCCGATCGCCTTCTTTGACTTCAAATTCCACCCTGTCATTTTCGCGGATTCGGTCGATTAATCCGGTCGCATGCACAAAATACTCCTTATCCGTGCCATCTTCCTTCACGAAACCGTATCCCTTTTTAACATTGAAAAATTTAATTACTCCTGTTTGCATAATCTGATGAGTTAAACATTATTAAACATCAGACAAATTTATAACTATATTTTTAAAAAGCAAGCAAAATCAGGATATTATAGGATTTTTTTGACACCGATAGAAGAAAACTACGACAGCAGATAAAAATATGTGACCGGGGGGAGGGGGTTCCTGCTTTTTTTAAGTTATTTTCACCCTTTCAAATACGGAAATTTGACTATTGCGCT
>CAYWHE010000260.1:0-4523 GCA_964458125.1 uncultured Flavobacteriaceae bacterium
CGCTCTCCGAACACGCGACGAGGCCCAGCACCGTCGCGAGGAGCAGGCGGGGGGAACCGGGGCGCTGGTAGACGGAGGTGCGCACGTGAGAGCGGCGAGTATACTCGCGCTCCAGCATTCATGCCCGGTCATGGATTTAGTGGAACTGACATGGGGTTTCACATCACCAAATACATGTGCGATGGCCTTGGCTTCTGTAGCATCGCCCACGGGTGTTGAGGTTGCATGGGCATTGATGTAGTCAATTTCGGAAGCCTTGATGCGTGCATCCTTCAGTGCCAGTTCCAGGGAACGGGTGGGACCTTCCACATTGGGATTGGAGATATGACCACCGTTGCTGGAAAATCCATAACCGATGATTTCACCCAGTATCTTCGCCCCCCGCCTTTTGGCGCTGTCGTAATTTTCAATGATCACCGTGGCAGCACCTCCGCTGGGAATGAGCCCGTCACGGTCCCGGTCAAACGGACGGGAGGCCTGAATGGGGTTGGTTTCACGGATGGAGAATGCGCTAAGGGCGTCAAAACTTCCCATGGAGAAATTATTCACTTCCTGGGCTCCGCCGCAGAGCACCATTTCCTGCAAACCCATCTTCACCATCATATAACCCAGTCCGATGGCATGGGAACCGCTGGCGCACGCGGCACTGACGGTAAAATTAACGCCTTTCAACCTGAAAATGGTTGCCAGATTCATCGTTACCGTTGAATTCAGCGCCTGGAATACGGCCCCGGATCCCAGCAGCATGGTATCCCTTTTTTCCCGTACAACATCTGTTGATTCGATCACCGCTTTGGCGGAACTGTCGTTGCCGAATAAAACCCCGACAATATGCTGGTCGAGGTAATCTTCGTCTATGCCTGCAATTTTCATGGCCTCCTTGGTTGAAACATAGGCATATTCGCCCTGTTCTGCGAGCATGATTCTTGCCCGGCGGTCAAGTAAACCCTTTAACTGGGGACGCTCAAGCATACCCGTGAGCCCGGAACGGTATCCCATGGCCTTTCGTTCAGGATCAAAACCGATACCCGACTTTCCGGAATACAAAGACTGCCGGACCTCATCCAGGTTTTTCCCGATGCAGGAATAGATGCCGATGCCGGTAATCACAACTCTGTTCATGGACACGTAAATTCCGTTTAAATTATTTTTAATGTTTCATTAATAATCTGCAAAGGTACAAATTAAGAATACAATCCACCATTCACAGAAATAACTTCACCGGTTACATAAGAAGCTTCCCCGGAAGCCAGGAAACCCACCACTGCTGCGACTTCTTCCGCATTTCCGAAACGGCCGGCCGGAATCAGATTTTTCAACTCATCTTCCCTGAGATCCGCTGTCATATCGGTTTTAATAAAACCGGGAGCTACGGCATTCACGGTTATCTTGCGTTTGGCCACTTCCTGTGCAAGCGCTTTGGTTGCCCCAATCACACCAGCCTTAGCGGCCGAATAATTCAACTGCCCGGGAAGCCCTTTCAGACCCGATAAGGAAACTATGCTGATAATCCTGCCATACCGTTTCACCAGCATGGATTTGATCAGCAGGCGGGTGATATAAAAAAAACTGTTGAGGTTGATGTTGATGACGTCATTCCATTCTTCATTTTTCATCCACATCAGCAGGGCATCCCTCCGGATACCGGCATTGTTCACGAGTACTTCGATGGTTTTATCCTGGTTTTGTTCCAGCCATCCCCCGAGAACCTTATCCACTTCATGCTGATCAGCCACATTAAACCTGAGCAATTCCCCTGTGGAACCAACATCTTCCACTGATTTCAGCGTATGAAGAGCCTCCGTCTCATTGGATGAATAATTAATCAGGATATGATATCCCATGGAAGCAAGTTTCTTGCAGACAGCTCTTCCAATTCCCCGGGAGCCCCCGGTTACCAGGGCGTATTTACTCATTTTAAAAATTTGTAGATCAGATTCGGAAAGGAGAATGTACGGTGAGGTATAGGGTGAGCCTGGCAATATCACCATATGGAGGAATATCCTTTTCAAACTTGGGAAAGTTCTTACGTATCGCTTTATAAATTCTCCGGGAATGTCCGGCCAGTTTGTTTTCAGTATGAAGATGGTCAATGGCCTGTAATACCGCCATCATTTCAATCGCAAGCACCTGGTATGAATTGTCGATCACTTTTTTGGTGATCAGGGCAGCGTTGGAACCCATGCTCACGATGTCCTGGTTATCGTTATTGTTGGGAATGCTGTGCAGGTACATCGGGTAGGAATAGGTCTGGTTTTCGGCCACCGTGCTGGTTGCCGTAAACTGCATGCCCTGCAGGCCGAAATTAATTCCCAGTCTTCCCAGGTTGATAAAAGGTGGCAGGATGTTGTTGAGTTTGTCGTTTAACAGGAAGTTAAGCTGCCGCTCGGCCAGCATGGAAAGCTTGGTGATGGCCATCTTAACTTTATCCATTTCAAAAGCCACATAGTCTCCGTGAAAATTTCCGCCGTGAAAAATATTGTTATTCATCACGTCAACAATGGGATTATCATTGGCAGAATTCACCTCCCTCACCAGCACTTTTTCCGCTTCTTGCAAGGTATCGAATACGGGACCCAGGATCTGTGGAACACAACGAAGTGAATAGTGTTCCTGTACCTTGTCCGGCAACACATCGGATTCTATCGGTTTATGATACAGGTGATCCGGTCTGCGCCTGATCAGTTTGCTGTCGGAGAGAATTTCCTGCATCTGCCTGGCGATTTCCTGCTGACCGCTGTGCTGCTTGGTCTGGTTGAGTTCAGTTGAAAAATGATCATCGAAAGAAGCTACCATTTCATTGATCATGGCTGAGGCCATCACCGACCAGGAAAGCAGGTTCCTGGCGTAAATCAGATTGATGATACCAATACCGGTCATGCAGGATGTACCGTTCATCAGGGCAAGTCCTTCCCGGATATGCATCTGCATGGGCTTCAAACCTGCCTTTTTCAGAGCTTCAGCGGCCGGAACCGTTTTGCCTTTGTAATCCACTTCTCCTTCCCCGATCATGGCCAGTGCCACATGGGCCAGTTGTACCAAATCCCCGCTGGCGCCAACACTGCCGTGTTCAAATATTTTCGGACAGATTCCCGCATTAATCATCCCGGCAAGCAGTTCCACCGCATCCCGGTGAATACCCGAATAACCCATCATTAAGGTATTCAGGCGGGCCAGCATGATGGACTTCACGTATACCGGATCCAGGGTCTGACCACAACCCGATGAGTGGCTCCGGATGAGGTTGTATTGAAGATCGGCCCGGTCTTTATCACGGATTTTATACTGAGCCATCGGTCCAAAACCGGTATTGACCCCGTAAATAACCTTCCCTTTCGAAAATTTTTCCAGGAAATGAAAACTCTCCTCAACCTGGTACAGGGCTTTTTTATCCAGGACTACAGGCTCATTTTCGAAAAGTACCTGGGAAAAGCCACCCAAGCCAATATCCTGGCTTCCAATACCCTGCATATTTGTTACCGCTTGTATATTTTCCACAAAAAACACTTTAGATTTCCCGAAAGGGGTGCAAACTTACCTGTTTTTTATCAAAATGGCAAAAGCAGCCCGGCCATGAGAATTCCAATACTTATGTCCAATCAGACTATCAGCCGGTTTGCGGATTAAGGTGAAATGAACAACTGTTTATCAACAGGTACGGGAACAAGTATAAAAAAACAGGAGGTACTTATTAAAGAACAATACCTGTAAAAATGCAACTGCCCTCCCCCGTTAATAACCGGAGGAGGGCAGCCGCTTTTTGTCTGCTGATCTAATAACTGAGAACCTGACTGAAGGTTTTGCCGTTTGAATTCGTCCAGCTGACCTTGAATCCATAGGCACAATTTAAGGTGCTGGGATTGCCACTCTGATCCACACCTAAAAGCAACCTGAAATCTCCCGTATTATCAATATGATTAACCAGTTCACCTGAAACTGGTCTCCACAAGCCGCAATAGGTATTGGATACCCAGGGTGCAAGATAATACGTGGTAAATAAGCTTCCATACCTGTTTTCGCCCCATGAGTCCACATTGGTGAACCCACTCATAGCGGTATCTCCTCGGGAACTAAACGTCAGGTTAGCCGTAGCCGGCGTATAGGTCCACTCGGTTACCCTGGCGCTGTTCCAGACAGCCGTTTCACCGGTTCCGAATGTGACATTGACATGAAACGCTCTGGCCTGGTATTTCAACGTCTTGGTACCCAGCAAAAATGCAAACCAGTCATTTCCATTGATGTTTTTAAGGGTCTTCACACCGTTAAACATGATGGATTTGTTGTCGCTCATACGGGTGATCTTAAAATCCGTGTAAGTCAGGGTCAGAATGGAATTGGCGTCACTCCAGAGATTGCCGGTCGTTAACTGCACCTTGATCTGCCCTGAACGGGTGCGGGAAGGACTGAAACATGGCGTCACTCCATCAAAGTTAAAGAACAGGATTTTTTGTGCCAGTTGGGATGAGTCGATGGTCACACCGCATAACGGGCTGGAAAGGGTGTTTTGTCACTTTCCGAATGCC
>CAYWHE010000261.1:0-4462 GCA_964458125.1 uncultured Flavobacteriaceae bacterium
ATTGATGGCAGCCTCATTGAGCACCTTGGTGGTTTCCTGGAAGGAGGCCGCTGAAATCCAGCTCTTGGTATGGAGGGAAGCCTGGGTAATACCCTGCAGCAAAGGTGTGGAAGTTGCCGGTATGGCATCACGGGATTCAATCGGCTTCATGTCCTTGCGTTTCAACAGCGAATTTTCTTCCCGAAGCTTACGAAGGCTGACAATCTGCCCGGCTTTGAACTGGGCTGAATCTCCCGGATCAATCACCACTTTTTTATCAAAAATCCAGTCATTTTCTTCCATGAAGTCGGAGCGGTTCACCGATTCCCTTTCAAGGAAACGTGTATCACCCGGATCTTCAATCTGCACCTTACGCATCATCTGGCGTACAATTACCTCAAAATGCTTGTCGTTAATCTTCACACCCTGCAACCGGTAAACTTCCTGTATCTCATTGACCAGGTATTCCTGCACCATGGCAGGGCCCTTAATGTTCAGGATGTCGGTTGGCGTGATGGCTCCGTCTGAAAGCGGGATACCGGCTTTGATATAGTCATTATCCTGGACGAGGATATGTTTGCTCAGAGGCACCAGGTATTTCTTAATTTCACCTTCTTTCGAAGTGATGATGATTTCCCGGTTACCGCGTTTAATGCCGCTGTATGTTACCACGCCATCAATTTCAGAAACCACTGCAGGGTTTGACGGATTCCGTGCTTCGAACAACTCCGTTACCCTGGGCAGTCCACCGGTGATATCGCTCGACTTTCCGGTAGCCCTCGGTATCTTTACAAGGACATCCCCGGCATGGATCTTTGATCCTTTGTTTACGACCACGTGGGCGCCAACCGGAATGTTGTAGGCCTTGATGACCTCCTTGTTTTTATCCTGAACAATTTTAATAACAGGGTTCTTGGTTTTATCACGGCTGTCGATAATCACCTTTTCCTTAAATCCGGTTTGTTCATCCGACTCATCACGGTAGGTAATGCCTTCCTCGATGTGTTCGTATTCAATTTTTCCTTCCGCCTCACTAACGATAACAGCATTGTATGGATCCCATTCGCAGATCAGGGCCCCCTTTTCAACGGTCTGACCTTCCTTTACAAAGAGGCGTGCGCCATAGGGGATGTTATTATTCGCCAGGACGGCTTTGGTGGTTTTATCAATGATCCTGATCTCACCGGAACGTCCTACCACAACGACTTCCTTTTTGCCTTCCGAGGAATGTGCGATGGCACGCACCTCTTCAAACTCAAGTACACCTGCAAATTTCGCTTCCAGTTTAGACTCTGATGCCACCTTGGAGGCCGTACCCCCTACGTGGAACGTACGGAGGGTAAGCTGTGTTCCGGGTTCACCGATGGACTGTGCGGCAATGACACCAACGGCTTCGCCCTTTTGTACCATTCTGCCTGTTGCCAGGTTCCGTCCGTAACATTTCGTACAAACGCCCTGTTTGGATTCGCAGGTCAGCACGGAACGGATTTCAACGGTTTCAACCGGTGATTTTTCGATCAGGTCGGCCAATTCTTCCGTGATCTGCTCACCGGAACCGACAATCAGTTTGCCTGTGAGGGGATGGAATACGTCATGTAAGGAGACCCTTCCGAGAATCCTGTCGTATAAGGTTTCCACGACCTCTTCATTGTTTTTCAGTGCTGTTTCAGCCAAACCGCGCAGGGTACCGCAATCTTCTTCGTTGATGATGACATCCTGTGCGACATCCACAAGCCTCCGTGTCAGGTAACCGGCATCGGCTGTCTTCAGTGCTGTATCGGCGAGGCCTTTCCGGGCTCCGTGGGTGGAGATAAAATATTCGAGGATCGACAGTCCTTCCTTAAAGTTGGAAAGAATCGGGTTTTCAATAATCTCACCGCCGGAAGCACCTGATTTCTGCGGTTTGGCCATCAGACCCCGCATACCACCCAACTGTCGAATCTGTTCCTTGGAACCGCGCGCCCCGGAATCAAGCATCATGTAGACGGCATTGAATCCCTGTTTATCGTTTGAAATCTGCTTCAGCAGGTTATCGGTAATACGGGAGTTGGTACGGGTCCAGATATCAATAATCTGGTTGTACCGTTCGTTGTTGGTGATGAAACCCAGGTTGTAATTATTCATCACTTCTTCTACTTCCTCATGCGCTTTCTCGACCAGCTTTGCCTTTTCAGGCGGAATCTGAACATCGGAAAGATTGAAGGATAATCCCCCTTTGAAGGCCATCTTATAACCAAGGTCCTTGATGTCATCCAGGAAAGCGGCCGTTTTGGAAATGCCGGTTTTCTTCAGCACCTGGCTGATGATTTCACGAAGCGACTTTTTGGTCAGCAGTTCATCAATGTAACCCACCTCCGCAGGAACAACCTGGTTGAAAAGAATACGTCCCACGGTGGTTTCAATCAGTTTAAGAGCCGGTTTTCCATCCGTGATCACCTTCACCTTCACGCGGACGTATGCATGCAGTTCGACAAGTCCTTCATTGTAGGCAATGATAACATCTTCCGGAGAATAAAAGGCCATGCCTTCTCCTTTTACCTTTACGGTTTTATCGGAGCGCTTGCCTTTGGTGATGTAATATAATCCAAGAACCATATCCTGGGAAGGCACCGTTACAGGCGCTCCGTTGGCGGGGTTCAGAATATTATGCGAAGCCAGCATCAGCATCTGGGCCTCCAGTATGGCGGCATTTCCCAACGGAACATGCACAGCCATCTGGTCTCCGTCAAAGTCAGCATTGAAAGCTGTACAAACCAATGGGTGAAGCTGAATGGCCTTGCCTTCGATCAGTTTGGGCTGGAAGGCCTGGATACCCAACCGGTGCAGCGTTGGAGCACGGTTGAGCATAACAGGATGTCCCTTCAGTACATTTTCCAGGATATCCCATACAATGGCATCTTTCCTGTCCACAATTTTTTTAGCTGACTTCACCGTCTTCACCACCCCTCTTTCAATCATTTTGCGGATGATAAATGGTTTGAACAACTCGGCTGCCATATCTTTGGGAAGACCGCATTCATGCAGTTTCAACTCAGGTCCAACGACAATTACTGAACGAGCCGAATAATCCACCCGTTTTCCGAGCAGGTTCTGCCGGAAACGGCCCTGTTTACCTTTCAGGGAATCTGACAGCGATTTCAGGGCACGGTTGGATTCTGTTTTCACGGCATTTACTTTCCGCGAGTTATCAAAAAGGGAATCCACGGCTTCCTGGAGCATCCTTTTTTCATTCCTGAGAATAACGTCAGGGGCCTTGATCTCCAGCAGTCTTTTCAATCTGTTATTACGGATAATCACCCTCCTGTACAAATCATTCAGATCAGAAGTGGCAAAACGTCCTCCATCCAGAGGAACAAGCGGGCGCAATTCCGGTGGAATCACAGGAACCACTTTGACAATCATCCACTCCGGCTTGTTTTCAATATGCTGATTGGCATTCCGGAAGGCCTCCACCACCTGCAGCCTTTTCAATGCCTCGTTCTTTCTTTGCTGCGATGTTTCGTTGCTGGCCTGGTGACGAAGTTTATAGGATAAACTGTCGAGGTCAAGTCTGGAAAGCAGGTCATAAAGCGCCTCTGCACCCATCCTGGCAATGAATTTATTCGGATCATGATCATCCAGGTGCTGGTTGTCTTTAGGCAACTGTTCCAGGATGTTCAGGTATTCCTCCTCGGTCAGAAAATCCAGGTAGTTGATTCCGTCCTGGGCTTTGATACCTGGATTAATCACCACATACCGTTCGTAATATATAATCAGGTCCAGCTTCTTGGTGGGCAAACCCAGCAGGTATCCAATTTTGTTGGGCAGGGAGCGGAAATACCAGATATGGGCCACAGGCACCACGAGCTGGATATGCCCCATGCGTTCACGCCTGACCTTCTTCTCGGTTACCTCCACACCGCAGCGGTCGCATACGATACCCTTATAGCGTATCCTTTTATATTTTCCGCAATGGCATTCCCAGTCCTTGACCGGACCGAAAATCCTTTCGCAGAATAATCCGTCACGCTCAGGCTTATACGTACGGTAGTTGATTGTTTCCGGCTTCAACACCTCCCCGCTTGACTGTTCCAGAATATCTTCCGGAGAGGAGAGGCTGATGATGATTTTCGAAAAATTGCTTTTAAGCTTGCTTTCTTTTTTTAAAGCCATGTGGTTATGATTGAATGACTATGTTACAGGGTGATATTATTCAAGTGTTACTTTCAGGCAGAGGCCCTTTAGTTCGTGGAGCAATACATTGAAAGATTCAGGAACTCCGGGAGTTCCCATATTTTCACCTTTCACGATGGCTTCGTATGCTTTGGCGCGGCCCATGACATCATCGGATTTGATGGTCAGCAATTCCTGGAGGATATTGGCTGCACCAAACGCTTCAATGGCCCAAACCTCCATTTCCCCGAAACGCTGACCGCCGAACTGGGCTTTACCGCCGAGGGGCTGCTGGGTGATGAGGGAGTAGGGACCGATGGAACGGGCATGC
>CAYWHE010000262.1:0-4413 GCA_964458125.1 uncultured Flavobacteriaceae bacterium
ATATCACACCCATACCGGTCACTGCGATTTTTACGGGTATCCGGAAATCAAGGTGTTTTCTTCTGATGAATAAAGTCCGCCATGGATTGAACGGACGAGAGGACTGACTTGCCGGCCTCGGGATTTTCAAGCCTGACGCCATAGCGTTTTTCCAGGAGCACAATCAGTTCCAGCGCATCGATGGAATCCAGGCCCAGCCCTTCATTAAAGAGCGGATCCGAAGGGTTTATATCTCCCGGTTTCAGGTCTTCCAGGTTGAGTTGCGCAATAATCTGAACCTTCAGGTCCTCCACCAGTTCTTCCTTTGTCATTGCCATGCTGTATGCTTATAAAGTTGATCCATTGTTGTTGTGGTCAGAAATTTTTCACCCGGCTTCGTTTCCCTGTTTTGGCACAATAAAAAAACCGCATCTTCCCTGCCCTCATCGAAATCACACCATCCCAGCAAACAGGCATCGGCACGATCATCGGAAAAAAGGTCTGAAACGTATTCAAAGATAGAAACTCCATTCCATTGATCAAAAATAAAAAATGCATGTTCGCCGGTAAAGCCGTTCCGTATGCAAATTTCACCGATACTGATATTGGGAAGGGTGTAAACAAAAACCGAAGGACTCGGGAAATAATGCCCGGGGTCCTTTATCGAGTTATAAAAAGCCCGGTCCGTATCCAGGGAAGAGGAACGGTTGGCAAGAATAATGGCCATCCTGTCCTTTTGAATTTCCTCCCGGATCACCGTATCCTGCAAAACCAATTCGCTGGCCAGGAAAGCCAGTTTACAAAGATTGTCCATCTTAAAAAATTTAGGATAGGACAAATTCAGTTTCCGGTACAGGCTCCGGGAAAAATCCCCAAAGTCCTCTCCGGGCATGCAGGTATACACCACGTGATCATCCCGGATGGCCCTGCCTTCCCTGATCAGTACTTCGCTGATAACAACCGGTGAATTTTTCATTTCAGTTGCTGAGCACCACGGATGCATTGCAGCCACCGAAACCGGAAGCGGTTTTCAGGAGACTGCGCACCGGCCGGTGTTCTGTTTTTTTAATTACCTGCAGGGGTAAGGTTACCCCTGAAACATTATATCCTGTGGAAGGCAGCAACCGGTCATGCAGCAGGCTGTCGGCCGCGAGACCAAGCTCGATAACACCTGCAGCGCCCAACGTATGCCCGATGGCGCCTTTGAAGCTGTTTAAAGGCACCTGCCCGAGCCCCGATGCATAAAGCGCCTTGCATTCCATCTCGTCATTATAGGGTGTTGCTGTTCCATGGGTGGAAATATAACCCAGGTCTTCCTTTGTCATTCCAGATTCCTTCAGGGCATGCTGCATGGCAGACGCCAGGCCTATGCCATCCCGTGAAGGTCCGGAAATATGATTGGCATCGTTGCTGATTGCACCTCCCAGCACACGGACCTGTTTCCCGTTACTCGATGCGGGTTTGTCGGCAGAGAGGAGAATGGTTCCCGCCCCTTCCCCAAGCGAAAGACCATCACGGGAAACATCGTAAGGACGGCAGGGCGTGGTCCCGATGGCCTTAAAGGACTGGAAACCGGCAACCGTAAAAGCTGTAACGAGGTCGCCCCCGCAAACAATCACGTTCCTGTACCGGTTGTGCCGGATCTGCCTGGCCCCGGCAATAACGCCCATCACACCAGATACACAGGCATTACTGATGATCAGCGGATCATGCGCCAGTTGAAAAAAATTCTTCAGCGTCCTGCCGAGTACACCCAGATAGGCCCGTGAAGCCGGAAATGCCTCCTGTTGTTGCCCCTCCAGCACATCAATGTTTCCTTTGGTGGTGGTGATGATCAGCAGGGTATCGCTGGCCCCGGCAACAGACCAGCCTGTTTGGAGTACCGAATGCATGGAAAGGATCATCAGTTTTTCAAGTCTGGTATACGCACCTGTGTCTCCCAAGTCGCCGAAACGCCTGTTGATTTCAGAATGACTGACCAGGGAAGCAAAAAAAGGAAAAGGAGAAAAGGACGGATCATTCCATTCACGAATACCGGTATGTCCCCCTGCAATTTTTTCCACCTGCTCCGGAATGGAAAACCCAAGTGACGTAATAGCATCTGCGGCATGAAGCCAGACTTCCTTTTTCATATCCTATCCAGCTATATCAGGCCGACTTCTCTTTTCCAGGCTTCAAAAAAGGGCGGCATCACCACGCTCAGTTCCCCGCCTTTATCGAGGAAGACCTGAACAGTTTCACCGGTTGCAGCAAGTTCCTGGTCGGAATCCCGGATGATTTCATAGCGGTAGATGAGTTTGGCTGCCTCACTGTTCATGAGCCAGGTGTTGACCCTGGCCATATCGCCATAGCGTAAAGGTCTTTTAAAATCACAAACGGTTTTCACCAGTGGTATGGTATAACCCTTTTCATATACGCCAAGATAGGTTAAACCGAAACGGGCGCCCAGAGCCTCACGACCTTCTTCAAAATACTTGATGTAATGCCCATGCCAGACAATGCCCATGGCATCCACTTCATTAAAGCGGACCCGGACCAGGGTGCTTTCAAAAAGCGCATTATCGGGAAGAGAAACTGGCATGTTAGTCGGTCCGGGATCAGCGTTTCAGGACAATCTTCATTTCACATTCGGCCACCAGCCTGCCTTCACAGGTCACCCTTCCCCGGATAAGGGAAACATCAAACACTTCGTTTTCCACCCGGATTTCGGTATTGATCATGGAATTCACAGGAGGAAGAAAATGTATGGAGAGGTGTTTGACGGCACCGATATAACCCATGGGCGTTCCCTTTCCTTCCCGGTCAAACGAATACCCGGCGCGGATAGCTGCGGTCTGGGCAATGTTCTCCACCAGTCCGGGTTCAGTAAAGAAACCTTCGTGGCTGAAAACATTGTCTTCGCTGATGTGCAAACCTGTAATGGTGGAATCATCATCGGACACCAGCAACCTGTCAATCATCACCATGGGATACCGGTGAGGCAGGAATTTCAGAATCGTTTCGCCTGAAGCCAGTATGTTTTCACTTTGTATCATATTCCTCCCGTTATCTTTATGCTGCGTTATTCCAGAAGCGGTAATAATTAAACCACTGATCCGGGTATTTTTTTAACTGTTTCTCCAGGGCGTGGATGTAATCCTGAAGTGCAGCCTTTTCATCAGTATGGTAAATCCTGCCCGCAGTAGCGCTCAGCTGGTAATGTAAAGTACTTTCCTTCATGGCAAATACAAAGGAAACAGGCACCTGGAAACGGGTGGCTATGGTGAACGGCCCTGCCGGGAACGGGGCCTCCTCACCCATAAAGGTCGTTGAAATTACCTTGCTGCCCGCTACAAAACGGTCGGCATGCATGCAGATGATCTCCTTATTCCTTAAGGCATTTCCAATCAGTATGATATGGGAAATATCGTTCTTTACCGGAATTATCTTCACCTTCCGCTCACCCATCACATCACCCAGATACGTCTTTATCTGCTGGTACTCCCCGTCATACATCACGATGTTGATGGTGGTCTTCAGGCGCTGCAGGAGATGTCCGGCAATTTCCCAGTTGCCCACATGGGCGCTGATCAGGATGCCGCCTGTTTGATTTTCAACCATGGCGGCGAGGTGATGTTCCCCGTTGAAATCGCAGGTAAAACTTTTGGTAAAACCCGCCATCAGCGCCACTTTATCCAGAATGGTCTGCCCAAAGATATAATAGTTGCGGTACATGCTCAGTATTGATTTTACCGGGTTATAATGCAGGATAATTCGGTAATAATAACGCGAATACCGGTTTGATTCACGGGAGAACAGCAAAAAATAAAAGGCAACGAAGCGGAGAATGAAGTAGGAGAATTTTATTCCGGTATACTTCAGGAAGAAAACAAACAACTGGTGACCCAATAATCCGCCACGGGTCTTTCCCTTCCATGATGACATCGTTAGCTGACTTTTTCCTTCACCCTCCGGATGATATAGTCGTAAAAGTCCTGGAAGGTGATTATGCCGGTAAAATCTTCGGCCGTGACTTTAAATCCGAAATTACTTTCAATGACCACAACCAGGTCAACATAGTCAAGGCTGTCCAGGTCAAGGGTTTCTTTCAGGTTGGAAGCGGGAATGATTTTTTCTGCTTCCACTTCGAACTCATCGACTAAAAATTCATTTATCTTACTGATGATCTCTTCGTTGGTCATGCGTTTTTAACAGGTAAATTAGGTTTTGTTTTCAGACTTTTTTTACAATCAGGGAGGAGTTGGTGCCGCCGAATCCAAATGAATTGGACAGGACCATATCCACTTTGTCCTCTATGGTTTGAGTTGCGATCTGCAGACGTGCGGAATCTTCATCCGGGTTGTTCAGGTTGATGTTGGGGGCCACAAAATTCTCCTGCATCATCAGGGTGGAGTATACAATTTCACTGGCGCCTGCCATCCAGCATTCATGCCC
>CAYWHE010000263.1:0-4372 GCA_964458125.1 uncultured Flavobacteriaceae bacterium
GGCCTGAGCTATGGCAGGCAGGCAGCCTTGATCCCGATGGCAGCCTGGAGGGTTGCTTTTTCACTGATGAAAAGGTGACAAAACAGCAATTGAATTTGAACGATTCTTTTAATGCTGTACCTTACCAGGGCAATAATGTATCTTCATTACTTTTTCGGCAGACCCTGAATATATGTATTACATCATTCTCACCTATTCAATCATGTTGAGGTTGATGAACCTGGCGGTTTTGAAAAAAATGGGACTAATGCCATGAACCTGCTGCCCATGAATGCGCAAAAAACCTGGTATTTGTAAAGTGTTTTGTAAACCCTCGAATCAACATTCGATACGGTAACACCCGGTCCTTTTGAAGGCGTTTCAATGAATATGGGAGGGACAGAACAGACCCTACCGGGAAATTATGTTCAGGCTCCCAGCTGTTTTTCAAAACATAAACTGTTTTCAATTCCGGCATACGGCCCGTAATTCGGAATCAGGATGAATCCTTTCTTTTGGTAAAGCCCGATAGCTTCGGGCTGCCGTTTTCCGGTTTCGAGGATGCATTTACTGAAACCCAGCTCAGCCGCCCAGGATTCAAGCTCAGTCAGTATTTTAGTGGCAATTCCCTTTCCCCTGCATCCGGGCGTGGTGTACATACGTTTAATTTCCATCGTGTCCCGGGCAAATATTTTGATGGCTCCGCAACCGGCAGGCTTACCTGCTTCAAAGGCCAGTACGGCATGTTTGATTTTATCCACCTTATTGAAGGGGGCATAAAAGGAATGTTCGGCCCCGTCTCTTTCAGCTAATTCGGCATCCAGGGATTTTACCAGTTGGATGAAATCCTGGTTTTCTGAATCTGTCCGTATGATGTTAATCATGTGAATAAAAATCGGGTGAAGACTTCATAAAAGAAAATTCAATGGTAGCCGGGTAACGGAAGTTTTTTGAAAGTTTAACATTGATTATTTCTCTCCATAAACGACAATGGCGCTTGAATCAGGTGCTATGGCACCATCGGGATATCGTTGTTTTACCTTTCCAAGCACGATTTCCTTTATTTGTTGTTTCAGGGATTCACCGGCCTTGCTGAACGCAACGGGGGAAGCCACTTCGGAGATGAAGCTCCAGTATGTTTCAAGGGAGTCGCAGGGAAGTATTGCATTCACTTCCTTCTCCACGATGTTTTTTAAACCGGCCTGCTGAAGCAAATTCTTCATGAGTCCCTGTTCCGCACAGCGAAACATGCCGGGCCCTCCCCGGGCAGGCGGGTTTAATTGAAGCATGGAAATCATGGTTTCCATGGAGGCGCATACCCAGAAATTTTTTTCCGGGATGTTCCACACCGAGGCCGCAAAACGCCCTCCCGGTTTTAAAACCCGCAGCATTTCCGTCAACGCCTGTTGCATGTCGGGAAAAAACATAAAGCCCAGGCGGCAACTGATGGCATCAAAGGAATGATCTTCAAAGGGCATGGAGGAGACATCACAACAAACGGTTTCAAAATTATTAATATTCCTGCTGAAAGCGTTTTCACCGGCAACTGCAAGCATCTCTTCGGCCAGGTCCGTAGCGGTGACCTTTCCACGTTTCATCTTCGAAGCCATGGTCAGCCCCGGTTCGCCCGTTCCGGTGGCAACATCGAGGATGTGATCGTCATCCCTGATCCGCAGCAATTGAATCATGGCATCGCCCATGGGCTTCATGAATGCCATGGCCATGTCATCCCATTTTTTCCATCCCAGGGAGGATTTATTCCAGGCATCCTTTTGTACCTGCCTTATTTTTTCGAGTTGGGCGTCCATAAAATGGTATGGGATAATTTAAGATAGCATAAATGGAGAAATTATTTGTATCTGGATGAAAGGATGGTCTGAAGGAAATGGATCATCCGGCTTCCGGTAACAGCTTACAGGTGAACGAAGGACGAGACTCTCCGGTAATTATGGAAAGGCCCGTCCGTTCAAAGATAGAAATTAAAACAATCAGACAACCCTGAAACAATTTCGGACAACCGGGAGCAATGCCGGCAAATAACGAAATTAAAAATACAGATTCGCGTCCGGTTCCGGCAACAGGTTGAAGGTTTTTAATTTAAAACGATTTTTTTAGTACTCACGGAAGTCGCGGATTTGATTTTAACCAGGTAAAGGCCCCTGGCAAATGCAGAGAGATTAACGGAATACAGGCAGGCCGGTTGCAGGTTGGCGGAGGAACAGACGGGGTGCCCTGCCGCATTCACGATTTCCACGGAGAGGTTATTCGGCATGCCCGGCTCGATATAAAGATTTAATACATCCTTCACCGGGTTGGGAAACAGTTCCATTTTAATGGATCCGGTATAGGTTTGTATAACCGACTGTCCGTTATAACTGGTCACGGGTTCGGTAATGGTATTGTGCCCGCTTCCCGGACCCGTATTGCCGGCCTGTACCGTTCCATAATAGGCAGGCCCGATGAGGTAGGGATATTCCGGGGCCAGCAAACTGTCGAGAGTTACAAAGTAACAGTATATGCCGGACGGGTAGTCGGGGGTGACGCAGAATCGTCCGTTATGCTCATCCAGATCCCCGCTGCCCGGAAGGTATTCGTAATCCTCCACGTAATACCCCAATGGATAATTAACGGAAACAGCGGGACCGGGAAAGCTGGCCGGGCTGCCGTCAGGCAGGGTGGTACGGGTGCTTATATTTCTTTTGGCATAACTGCTTTGCATGCGTTTGATTCCGCCGTTGCCGTTCGTACCGGCATAGGCATAGGCTCCATATACAGGAAATCCGTCAAATGCGTAACCAATAATGGGGGAATGTATATTGAAAGCCGAGTCCGCATATAAACAGGTGGGGTTCAGGTGATGATGATACTCTCCATTGGGTGCGGGATGCCCCAGGCAATCATCAAAGGAAGGACCCTCCACCACGATGGCATTCTGGAACCAGACATTCTGGTTATTGTAACTCATGGCGTCCTTGGGGTTAAAAATGGAAACCCCGTTACTGAACACGCCTATATGACCAAGCCCCGTTGGAATGGCAACACCCGTATTTTGAACGGGATTCCGGGTTGTTTTAAAAACAAAATTCTGATTGGCCGGTATGTTGGGATTGCCGGCCCAGGGCCCGATATCATAACCGGGAATACAGGTGGCGCTGACATATACGTTGTTCACCGAATACTGAACCTGCTGTATGTTTGAAGGTATGCCGCTATAACCCGTTGAGCCGTTCGTGTTCAGGATCCAGGAATATATTTCCGGGGTGAATTGCGAATGGCACAGGCCGGCATAAAACAAGGGAAGAAATGAAAATAACAGTTTACGTTTCATAGTTTTTTAGCTGGTTAGTCTTTTAAAGTGGCTCATGGTTTAATGGAGGCATCATTTGGCACCCGTGTTTGCCGGATATGGCCACCGGGCTTCTCCGGAAGACCAAAGATCGGAATTTCAGGCAGCATTTTCAAGATGACGATACTAAAATACCCGGCGGAATCATTTTAACGTCAACCGTATGAGGAATGGAGGGCGGGAGAAACCATGATTTAACACTTAGGCTCATACCCCTGACCGGTACAGTATAATACATCATTCAATTATCCTTGACGGGAAATTATCCAGGATAGCAAAAGGGAGGATGGATGTTTAATAAATACGGTAAATCCAAACCCAAACCATTCCTTTTCCATATACCGGAAGCCTAAAAACCAATCATGTGCCTTTCCTGCCGCCCAGGCGGCTTCGTTCAACTCAATTTTATCCGCCATTTGCTTCTATACCTTTTTATTCCTATTTTCGTGGGGAATTGCGGATAAAATCTTTAGAAGTTAGCGGTCATTGTAGGACGACCAGCACGAGAAACAAATTATAAAAAACAAACAATATGGAAAAACAATTTTACGCAGTTTATTTAAACCCATCAAGATCTAACTTTGCAATCACAATGTCAGACAGTGAAAGGGCAATTATGATGCAACACATTGCATACTGGACAGAAAAACTTAAGCAAGGAAAAGTTTACGCTTTCGGACCTGTTATTGACCCAAAAGAAATTTATGGACTTGGGATTGTAGCGGTAGACAACGAACAAGAACTAAAAGACATTATCGCAAACGACCCAGCAGGGAAAATAAATAAATACGAATATTTTCCAATGAAAGCAGTAGTTCCAAATATTTCATTCAGCTGACGCCAAAATATAATGACATTACCTGATAACATAGAACTAATAAAGGGAGAAATTGCCGACTACCATTTGGACAGGGACGGCATTTTATATTCATACTCAAAAAATCCACAACGGACAGTTGCGAACATCACGGACAATGTTGCGCTTGTAAAACAAATTACTAGAAGCCATCTCAAAATTAACATAAATTGAAATAATTAACAATCAAA
>CAYWHE010000264.1:0-4364 GCA_964458125.1 uncultured Flavobacteriaceae bacterium
TTTCGCGCCGAACCTGAGTTTCTTTTTCAGCAACGGCATTGATCCCGAGTATTCGGTCATTGGCCGTGTGGCCCGCAGGATTTGGGCCAAAGCAATGAAGTATAAATACAAGGCTGACGAACGTTCCCAGTTGCTCAAATATCATATTCAAACCTCCGGCCGTTCCCTGCATGCACAGGAAATTGATTTTAATGATATCCGCACGACTCTGCAGGCTTTGTATGCGATCTACGACAATTGCAATTCCCTTCATACCAACGCCTACGATGAAGCCATCACCACGCCGACTGAAGAAAGTGTCCGAAGGGCCATGGCCATCCAGCTAATCATCAACAGGGAACTTGGCCTGGCTAAAAATGAAAACCCCCTTCAGGGTTCATTTATCATCGAGGAATTAACGGACCTGGTGGAAGAGGCTGTCCTGACCGAGTTTGATAAAATCACCGAAAGAGGAGGCGTGCTTGGTGCTATGGAAACCATGTATCAGCGAGGGAAAATACAGGAAGAAAGCCTTTATTATGAAACCCTTAAGCACAACGGTGACTATCCGATTATCGGGGTGAATACCTTCCTCTCGAGCAAAGGTTCTCCTACCATCCTTCCAAAAGAGGTTATCCGGGCAACCACGGAGGAAAAGGAATACCAGATCTCCATGCTGAAAAACCTGCATTCCGTAAGTGAAGGAAAATCCCATACGCTGCTGTCAGAACTTCAGAAAACAGCCATTCACAATGAGAACATTTTTGACAAACTGATGGAGGTAACCAAATACTGTTCCCTGGGCCAGATCACCAATGCCCTGTTTGAAGTCGGAGGTCAGTATCGCAGGAACATGTAAATGGGACATTCCGGCATACTGCCATTTCTTATATTCCGGTAGCATCAATTCCGATTTTGCATTTCAACCGGCTAAAAATAACGGGATGGTTTTATGTTTACCCAACTCTGTTAATTTTGCGAAAGAAATTGGGCATCTCACCTGACTGATTTTTCAATTCATTGAAGCTACCCAAACCAAGCCGGAACGTGATTACATACATGAAAGGAAATGCTCATGCAGGTTTAATAACCCTGCTCCTGTTGCTGGTATCAAGCGTACAAAGCCATGGCGATGGTCTTGAGAAAGGATTTGAGCGACTAAAAGTTTACGATTACTTCCAGGCCAAAGCCTTGTTTGAGAAGGCGCTTAAAAAGCAAACCGCCGGGGCAGCCTATGGATTGAGCCTGATATACGCTTCGGAAAAAAATCCTTTTTTTAACCTGGACACAGCCAGGAAATTTATCCTGATGGCCGATTCAACTCTTTCCAGAGCCACCTCCAGGCAACTGACCGCCTACCTGGAACTGGGCGTTACAGCCCATAATATCGCCCGGCAGCAGGATACCATTTGTGAACGCGCATTCGCCCGCATTGAACATTCGGGATCCGTTATACTTTTCAACCATTACCTGGAGTCCTTTTCTTTTTGTTCCCAGCACCAGCATGCACTTGCAAAGCGAAATAAAGCGGCCTTAGCCGATGCACGCCACACAGGAACCTCTTTGGCATATAAGACTTTTATGGAGACCTATCCTGAATCCGAAGAATGGAAGGAGGCTAATGCCCTGTATGAAGAGCGTTTGTACGAAGAATGTACGGCTCCCAGGAATCCGGACTCCTACCGGAAATACCTGAAGTTATATCCTGAGGGGCCCTATAAACAGCAGGCTGAAGGCATGGTGTATAAACTCACGGTAAAACAAAATTCCCTGGCCGAATACGAAACTTTCATCCGTCAGAACCCGGGATCATCCTATCTTCCCCAGGCCTGGCGTGAAGTATACCGGATCAGCATGAAGGATTTCAACGAAACAACCTACCGGAATTTCCGCAGCAAATATCCAGATTATCCCTTTATGGATGAGTTGGAACAGGATTATCGCCTGTTAAACTCACTGTTGTTGCCATTCCGGAAAAATGGTTTGTGGGGTTACATCAATGAAAACGGAAAGGAAATCATCAAACCATTATACGAAGATGCAGAACTGTTTTCAGAAGGTTATGCAGCTGTTAAAATGAATGGAAAATTTGGATTCATCAACAAGGCGGGCAAAACAGTTGTTGGTTTTCAATACGATGAAGCCGAGCCCTTTCATACCAAAACGGCCGTGGTCGGTGTGAATGATCTTTATGGCCTGATCAGCCCTGCGGCAGAAGTGCTGATCCCGCTGGAATACGAAGATCTTTCCGATCCGGCGGAGAACGTCTGCATCGGCATTAAGAATGAAAAGGCCTATCTGATCAGTAAAACCGGCAAGCTGCTGACAGCCTCTTCATTTGATTTTGCGGGTGAGTTCAGGGATGGTTTTGCCGTCATCGGGCAGGAAGAACAATTCGGCATTATTGGCAAAAACGGCCAAATCACCGTTGAACCCGCCTTCGACCAGTTGTTTAATGAAGGCAACGGACTCTTTCGCGGAAGGAAACAGGAGAATTGGGGATTGCTTTCGGCCAGCGGAGAAATCAAGGTACCATTCAACTACAGGCTGATCAGTTCCTTTTCTGAAGGAAAAGCACTGGTGGTTAAGGGGGGAAAATGCGGATTTATAGATGAAGGCGGAAAGGTGCTGATCCCGGTTACCATTCCCTTTACCGAAAACCTGATTAACACAGCACTTTTCCGTAACGGATATGTGGTTATCAGGCAGAAATTAAAACCACTTATTTATGATTCTCTTGGAAACAAATTGCCGGTGGCTTCTTATGAGGATGCCGGATGGCCCTCTGAAGAACTGATACCAGTTAAAAAAAACAAAAAATGGGGCTATGCCTCCTTAAATGGAAAAATTAAAATTCCCTGTAAATATCAGCAGGCCGGGCCATTTCTGTACGGATGTTCCAGGATCAGGATCAATAACAAAGCCGGCATCATTGATACCACAGGAAGGTTCATCGTGCAGGCCGTTTATGATGACGTTATCCGGGAAAAAAACTGTTACCTGGTCCGGGCAGGCGACCGTTGGGGCCTGGCTTCCCTTTCAGGTGACCTCTGGTTAATTCCCGATTACGAGAAAATTGAGCTGATTGAAAATAAAGTTGCCCTGGCAGTCAAAAATGAACGAAATACTTTCGTAAACTTGCATGAAGGTCGAATCCTGCTGAAGGAAAACTGACGGGTGTTTTCTCTACAGGCCACCCGAAAGACGGAAAATGAACTGTTTTAAACAATCTGAAAATTAATAAATATGAAAAACTCACTCAATTGGTTTGAAATTCCGGTTCTTGATTTTAACCGGGCTGTAAAATTTTATGGTGAAATTTTTGCTTTTACCATGCCTGTCACTGAAATGATGGGGTATAACATGGCTTTTTTTGATGTGGAAAAGGGTGGTACCGGAGGGGCTTTGGTCCAGGGAGAGGGTTATTTTCCTTCCCATAAAGGTTCTCTTATTTACCTGAATGCCCAGCCCGACTTACAGGTTGTTCTCGACCGGGTGGAAAAGGCAGGGGGAAAGATGCTTGTTCCTAAAACACTGATCAACGATCAGCTGGGTTACTTTGCATTTATTACTGATACGGAAGGCAATAAGGTTGCCCTTCATTCCATGCAATAGGGTTTTCTTCAGAAAAGGT
Source organism: uncultured Flavobacteriaceae bacterium (assembly GCA_964458125.1). Classification (GTDB taxonomy): domain Bacteria; phylum Bacteroidota; class Bacteroidia; order AKYH767-A; family OLB10; genus CAYWHE01. The sequence continues at coordinate 3,614 of CAYWHE010000264.1, forward strand.
AAAACATCAGTAACAGCAGGGCTGCCAGCAGGGCAAATTCCACCAGGTAAACCAGTTTTCCGCTGAGTGGCTTTTTAAGCTGATTGGTTTTCGGGGCAGAATGTTCATCCTCCATATGATTGTAAGTGATTACAGGATCTGATTTCATACGATATAAATAAATATAATAGTGAGACTTGGATGTATCGAAGGATGAATTATAACCCTGTTAAGTTAGGCTCGGTTTGACTTCAGGATTGACCTGAATGTATTGGTTTCTTACAGGTGTAGGAATTCGATGACTTTACCTATGTAACGTAAAAAGAAAAATGGTGTTACACTCCGAAGGCTTAAAAAGCTTTCTTATTATTTAAAATCCTCGATCCGGATAAATTGGTTGCAGCAGCTTATTTCGTCCTGGATTTCATTTGAACTGATAACGAGGATACGCTGCTGGCGGTGGTTGTCAATCAGCTCATGAAACCATTGAATGCCTGGCTTGTCCAGGTTGGATACCGGTTCATCCAGAAATAAAAATGGAGTTTCACTCAGCACAGCCAGGGCCAATTTGAGACGTTGCTTCATACCGGAGGAAAAGAACCGTATTTGCTTTCCGGCGGCATGTCCGAGCTGGGCAATTTCCAGAAATTCAGGTCCGGACACCGATGCCGGAAAATTTTTAAACTGCCTGTAAAAAAGACTGGTTTCCAGAGCAGATAATTCCTCCATCAGGACCATGTATGGTGCTGCCAGTGAAAATTTTGTATATAAC
>CAYWHE010000265.1:0-4310 GCA_964458125.1 uncultured Flavobacteriaceae bacterium
AGCCTGTTCACCTCATCCCAGTTGACCACGTTCCACCAGGCATTCACATAATCCACCCGTTTGTTCTGGTATTTCAGGTAATAGGCATGTTCCCATACATCGAGGCCGAGGATGGGTGTTCCTTTGAATTCGGCCAGGTCCATCACCGGGTTATCCTGGTTGGGTGTGGAACCTATTTCCAGTTTCCCGGAGGCATTCACCACCAGCCAGGCCCAGCCGGAACCGAAACGGCCCATGGCGGCGGCATTCAGTTTTGTTTTGAAATTTTCAAAGGAGTCAAAAGACGCGTTGATGGCTTCGGCCACTTTACCGGACGGATTACCCCCTCCGTTTGGTTTCATCATCTTCCAGAACATACTGTGGTTCAGATGTCCGCCTCCGTTATTCCGAATGGTGACCTGGTAAGGGGAAGGATGTTTGGGGTCGCTGGTTTCTTCACCGATGGTGGACAGGCTCTGCAGGATGAGGTCCATCGGCGGCTCTCCTTCAAGGCCCTGCGCCCCTTTGAACACATCGTTCAGTTTGGCGATATAGGCTGCATGATGCTTGTCGTGGTGGATCTGCATGGTCAGCTTATCGACATGAGGTTCCAGGGCATCATAAGCATACGGCAGCGGGGGCAGTTTAAAGATATCCCCTTCCCCGGCTGATGCTGCTCCCAGCGCCTGTTTCCCAAGCCCGCCCCAGGTGATGCCGGCAACGGTCAAAACGGCGCCTTGTTTTATAAAAGTCCTTCTGTTCAACGGATGTTTCATGATGGTTGTTGGTTAACGGTTATATTTACTGAAGGATGACGAGTACTTCGTTTTTCTCCACCTTGGCTCCTGTTTTCACGATGACCGTTTTCACGGTGGCATCGGCGGTGGCTTTCAGGATATTTTCCATTTTCATGGCTTCCAGCACCACGACGGCATCTCCTTTCTTCAGGGCCTGTCCTTCGGATACCCTGACATCCACCACCAGCCCCGGCATCGGAGCTTTGATATCCATGACCTTGCCGGCGGTACCGGCATCCATGCCCAGTTCATGAAGCAGATCATCAAAACGGTCTTTCAGGGATACCCGGTAGGTTTTCCGGTTGATCCGGAGTACAAATGATTTGGCTGCATAATCCGCCTCCAGCACGTGGATGGCGTATGATTTTTTTTCCTGCAACAGGTGAAAACGGCTTTCCCCGGTCCGGATGATATCCCAGTTCATGGACTTGCCGTCGACAACCGGGACGCCTTCCTTTATTTCAATACTGAATTCTTTCCTGTCGTTTACGGTAGCTGTTATCATCCGGCAAAAGTAAAAAATCGTGTGGAACAGGCAAGCAGGGCGCCTTATTGATTTTTATGCTGAAGGAGCTGCTGTTTTTGCAGGTTAAACTCCTCCTCGGTCAGGAGTCCCCGTTCACGCAGTTTGCCGAGCATTTCAATTTTCTCCAGTTTGCCGTCATAGGCATCCATAGCCACACGGCCGGTAGCGGTACTGAAACCGGTTACGGGGCGGGGTTTCATGGTTTGAACCAGGGCGTCCGCCTGTACCTTTCTTTTTCTCCTTCGCAGGGTTGACAGCTGGTATATCAGGGCGCTGAATAAAAGGATGGCCACGCCCACGTTGAAATAAAGCAGGATCATGTTCCGGCGGGCGAGGATAAATTTATCGGTTTTGATGCGGTCCAGTTCGGCCTGTATAGTTCCTTTTTCGTTTGCCGTGGCCCTTAATTCATTCTGAAGGCTTTGGACATAGCTGTTGCTGGAAGCCGCACCGCTGAGCAGGGAATCTTGCCGGGCCTGCATGTCGCTGATCACCACCGATAAGCTGTCGATCAGCAGCAACTGGCCCTTGTCATTCAGTTTGACAAACCTGGGTTTCTCCTTTTTTTGCGCCAGTTCCAGGTCCTTCTTAACGGAGCCTTCCACGACGGTAATTTCATTCAGTATTTCGGCATCCTTGGCCATCAGTTTATCCAAAGCATCCTGTAACTCAACAGAAGGCTTTCTGTTTTTCGACAACTTGACCTGGGTGTTGATTTTATCATACGTGGCCTGCAGCGACTCCCGTTCCCTGCTGAGTTCACGCAGACGGTCAAACGATTGTCCCGATATAAAAGCGGGAATAAGGAAAAGTATGAAATAAAGGAAGCCTAACTTTTTTACCATGTCATGCCGATTAAATGATTATTCCCCAACGCCTGATTTAGCAAAGTTATATTATTTTCAGAAAAAAAAGAATTATATTTGAGTAAAGCAGGGTTTTTCCTGACGAGTGACTGCAATTCGGTGTTCTTTCAGTGATAAATCCTGGTTCAGCCGGGACCATGATCATTCTCTCCTCCCGGCACGATGGAGGTCAGCATGGCAGTTGTTAATTTTATTTACATTTGTCCACAACCGGAATCAGAAGTGTTTTTAATCTAAAACTAAAAAACCATGTCAATCATCAGTGAATTTAAGGCATTTGCCATGAAAGGCAATGTCATCGATCTGGCAGTCGGGGTTATCATTGGAGCTGCCTTTGGCAAAATCATATCGGCTTTGGTCGACAATATCCTGATGCCCCTGATAGGCATCATTATGCAGGGACAGAATTTTTCAACCCTTTCCGCCAAAGTTGGAGATGCTGAGGTCAAGTATGGCCTGTTCATTCAAAATGTGATAGACTTCATCATTGTAGCCTTTGTTTTATTTTTATTCATCAAAGCCATGAATGCTTCCAAAAGAAAAGAGGAAGCCCCCGCCCCTCCTCCCGGTCCCACACCGGATCAAAAGCTGCTGATGGAAATCAGGGATGCCCTGAAAAAATAAGTTTTCCCATCCATTCCCCTGAATACCCTGTGAGGGGGATGCTGATGCCTGCCTTAAATACGAAGAACACGTTAAAACCAAACACCTATGAAAAAGACTTATATGATGATAATCCTGCTCTGCGCTGCATTCATCAGCCGGGCCCAGGAGAAAGATACCTCCTGGCAGAGCGGAGGTTTTGTGGCCCTGAACTTCAGCCAGGTCAGCCTGAGCAACTGGGCCGCCGGCGGTGAAAATTCCATATCGGGCGTTGGACTCGTCAATGTTTTCCTGAATTACAAAACCACCAAAATGGCCTGGGAGAACTCGCTCAATCTGGCTTACGGTCTGACCAAATCAGGCGATAACCCTGTGCGAAAGTTTGAAGACAAAATCGACTTCCTTTCCAAATACGGACGGCAGGCGACCGGGAAATTATTTTATGCGGCCTTCCTGCAGTTTCAAAGCCAGTTCCAGCCCGGCTACCAGTACAATGCAAACGATTCCAATATCCTGTTGTCGCGTTTCTTTTCCCCGGCATACGTGCTGGCATCTGTTGGCATGGACTGGAAACCCGCGTCTTACTTCTCGCTTTACTTCTCGCCGGCCACCGGGAAATTCACTTTTGTAAACGATCAGGACCTGGCCAACGTGGGAGCTTTTGGCGTGGATCCGGCCGAATTCGACAGCAGCGGGATACTGATTAAGGAAGGTAAAAACGTGCGCACCGAATTTGGCGCCTATCTGGCCGCGACCTTCTCCAAAGAAATCGTTAAAAACGTGACCCTGGCATCCAAACTCGCCTTGTTCGACAACTATACGGATAAGGTCACCGGCAACCGGAAAAATATCGATGTTAACTGGACGGTATTAATCTCTATGAAGATCAACAAATTCCTGGTGGCCAGCCTGGGTACGGAACTTATCTACGATCACAATATCCCGGTACCGCTTTATTCCAAGGATGCCGCAGGGGTCAAATACCAGAGCGGTGCCGGTCCGCGTACACAATTTAAGGAAGTGCTGGCCGTAGGATTTTCGTATAAATTCTGATCCCGGTCACCACACCGTTCCGGAAACGGAAACGTCATGCCGCGTGAATGACCCCGCTGTTTGCAGCAGGGTATTGCCGTCATTTTTTTAATTGCCGTAAGCGGCGTGGAATTCACGCGATGAGATTACAACGCATGACGTTTTTTGTTTTTGTACTTTCGCAGGCAAAAAAATACCATGCTCAGGACCCATACATGCGGAGAATTAACGATCCAGGACCTTCACAAGCAGGTAACCCTTTGCGGATGGGTGCATCGTTCACGCGACCTGGGCGGCATGACCTTTATTGATCTCCGCGACCGGTATGGCATCACGCAGCTGGTATTCAACATGGATACGGAGGCCATATTATGTGCCAGCGCCCGTGAGCTCGGCAGGGAATTCGTGCTGATGGCCAGTGGAACCGTAACGGAACGGAGCAACAAAAATCCGAAAATACCGACAGGTGATATCGAAATCACGGTCACCCAGATCCACCTGCTGAAT
>CAYWHE010000266.1:0-4304 GCA_964458125.1 uncultured Flavobacteriaceae bacterium
GGGCTGTAAAGACTGGATGAGTGAGGCGAGCAGGTTGTTGTCTTTTAAAATGTGCCTGAGGCAGTGGATATTGATAATACCACAAATTGGTTCTGTCTTGGTGGTATTGAACATGACAAAATAGATGGGGGAAAGGCAAACGACAGGGATAGCAACCCAGGAATTGGGATAGTTTAATTGCCGTGCCGAAAGGCAGGTAAACCATGCCCCCAGCATTCCAATGGTAATATTGAAAAGTTTGGCCCAGGGATAACCCAGCAGGGCGAACGGGGAACTGAGGATCGTATAGAGGGGCTTTCCCCAGTGATCCAGGAACAGGGGCGGGTATTTCCAGGCATAGCGTGCCATTTTAAAATGCACATAATTATCACCGCCGCCATATGCAATGGGATAATTCAATACGAGCACACTGATGACCACGAAACAAACCGAAAATATCAATAATGGAAAATGATTACGAATAAAGGAATTCATGGATGACCGTTTCTCAGCTTGTCCTGACAAAAATCGGAAAAGTATCCGAATGAACTGATTGAAACCGGAATAAATGATTCTAGGGACTGAATTTGCCGGCTGCATCATTTTTTTTACTTTTGGACCCCTATCACCGGCATGAAAAAAAATATTTTATTAGTTTGTCTCCTGGCTTTCCTTGTTTCCTGCAACAGGAAGGAACCGAAAGAAGCGGAATTGGTTTTTTCCTGTGACATGGACCGGTTGAGCGGCTGGTCCGACAACCCGACATTATTCAGGTTTAAGGGACATTCAGGTGATTATGTTAGTAAGACAGACACGGTATATTTATACAGTCCTGCCTTTAAAAAGAGACTTGGCGACATCACCACGAAGCCTATCCTGCGGGCCCAGGTCAGCGCCTGGGTTTATGCTACCGACATCGTAGCCAAGGGAAATTTGGTGTGTTCGATGGATACCGCCGGAGGGGGACCATATGTTTACCTGGCGGAACCTTTTGAGGACAAAATAGAAAAGGAAAAAAGGTGGACCAAAATCAGCAGTGTGTTTTATTTTCCAAAAGCGTATAACCCGGACCTGATTTTTGCAGCTTACGTATGGAATACAGGTAAGGTGCCTTTGTATGTGGATGATCTGGAGATAAAATTGACCAATTATTAATATCCTTAATGCTTAAAGGAAAGAAAATCATTGTCGTTCTGCCGGCTTATAATGCAGCCCTTACACTTCAAAAAACGGTTGATGAAATCCCCTTTGAAATTGTCGATGAAGTAGTGCTGGTGGACGATGCAAGCCGGGATAACACCATTGGGGTGGCGAAATCGATCGGGATCAGACATATTATCCGGCACGAAAAAAACAAAGGTTATGGCGGAAACCAGAAGACCTGTTATTCCAAGGCCCTGGAACTCGGCGGGGATATAATTATCATGCTGCATCCGGACTACCAGTACACACCCAAGCTGATCGAAGCCATGAGCAGCATCATTGCCAACGGTCTTTACCCGGTTGTTCTGGGCAGCAGGATTTTGGGAAAGGGCGCCCTGAAGGGGGGCATGCCTTTATACAAATACCTGTTTAACCGGTTTTTAACCTTTGCCCAAAATCTTCTGATGAATCAGAAGCTTTCGGAATACCATACCGGTTACCGGGCTTTTTCCCGTGATGTATTGCTGAAGATAAACTTTCAGGTTAATTCCGATGATTTCGTCTTTGATAACCAGATGCTGGCACAGATCTTTTATGCGGGTTATGAAATCGGTGAGGTTACCTGTCCGACCAAGTATTTTGATGAAGCCAGTTCTATCAATTTCCAGCGTAGCATGACTTATGGACTGGGTGTATTGGGTGTATCGCTAACCTACTTCCTGAATAAAACGGGATGGATGAAATCAGCATTGTTCCGGACGGGTTCATCAGAATGATTCATGAAGGAAAACAGGTTTAATATTTTTTTTTCTCATCGTGATAGTTTCTTTATCGCGTTTCTTTTCATTGTTGTCATTTTTAGTGCTTATAAATCACAGCATTTATTCCTGCCCTATTTCTGGGATGAAGCCTGGTCGTATATTCCGGCCATTACCATGATGAACAATACGCGGTTGAGCCTGATGCCGGATGCCCTGCCACCTGAAATTTCAAGGGGTCATCCCCTGCTGTTTTATTTCCTGGCGGCCTCCTGGATGCGCGTTTGGGGCGATTCGGTTTTCGTGATGCACTTTTTTGGGCTGGTCATTTCCCTGCTGCTGCTTGCCGCCATGTATGTTTCAGGCGGGAAGATTTTTTCGCAATCTGTGGCAGTAATGGCCATAGCCACTTTCTGCATGCAGGCGGTTTTCCTTGCACAATCTGTTTTACTGTTACCTGAAGTCATGCTTACCCTGTTTTCCTTTTTAACCGTTTGTTTTTTTGTTATGCAGAAAAGAATAATGTATTTTTTCTGTGCACTTTGCATGCTGCTGACGAAGGAGACCGGGTTGGTTGTCATCGCAGCCATTGCAGCCTGGTTTGTGATTAATGCCTTTATATCGGGAAACCTGATTTCCAAAGGATCCTTTAAGCAACTGGCTGTAATTATTGCTCCTGTTGCAGCAGTTTCCGTTTTTTTCATACTCCAATACCTGCAGCGCGGCTGGTTTTTTTTTCCTGAACATATTCAAATGATAGATCTGGATATGGCCGTCATGAAGAACAAAATTCAATTTTGCTGCCAGGTGGTTTTTAAACATCAGGGCCGGTGGTTATTGTCGCTGGCTGCACTACCCGGACTGTTTATTTACCTGTTGAGGAGCAAAACAGGTTGTAAAGATCCGCGGAGATCCCGACAGGGTATGTTTTATGGGATTTTCGTTTGCCTGATTATCCTGATGCTGATTTACTCCTCGCTGAATTTTCTCACCGACCGTTACATGCTGTGCCTCCTGCCTTTTTGTTTTTTTACTGGTTTTAACTTTATCCGGCAATTCGCCGGTACTTATACGGTAATGTATCTTGCGATTTCACTTGTTTGCATGGTACCCTTTGTTTTATATAACCATGAGGATTACCCGCCATCCGATCATGACCTGAGTTATGCGGATGGAGTCCGTGTCATGCAGGAAATGATCAGCTATGCCGAACAAAATAACCTGTACGGGAATGAAATATTTGTTTCGTTTCTGTATGGAATCTGCATGAGCAAGCCGGAAATTAAATTCAGGCAAACCGCGATCCCGTTCAGGCGGTTGAATTTCGATCTCAATTGCGGTAATGATTACTTCATTGACAGTAATATGGAAGGTAACCCTGGATTCAGGGCTTTTAAGGAAACCTGCACGATGGAACTGCTGGTTCGATTCCGTCATGGAAAGGTGTGGGCCGATATTTATAAACATAAGCGATAATACCGGCAGAATGCTGAATAAGGTAAAACCCGGCGGATTGGTTATCCTCATTATTGCATTGGTATGGGTGATCACTGATGCCCGGCTGAAGGTGTGGAACACCCCGCAGGGAGTCATTAACAATGACATCATTTCCTATTACGGGTACCTTCCTGCTTTTTTCATTTATCGCGATGCGTCCCTGAGGTTTAAAGATGATCCTTCATTTCAGCACAATGACAAGATGTGGGCGCACCGTTTAGCAAACGGGCAGTATGTGATTAAGATGTCCATGGGCCTTTCCTTTCTGTACCTTCCTTTTTTCCTGGTGGCACACGCCTATTGCCAGGTGACCGGTTTGCCTGCAGACGGGTTTTCAAATCCATATGAGAAGGCGCTGGTCCTCAGCAGCCTTTTTTATGCCGTGATGGGTCTGATTTTTCTTCGGAAATTACTGAGCCTGTTTTATTCAGAGGTAGTCATTTCCATTTGCCTGTTGACGGTGGGACTGGGAACCAATTTGTTCAATTACGTCACGCTTGAGGCCTGCATGTCGCATGCTTACCTGTTTTGCCTGTTCACGGTTTTTGCCTGGCTGACTGTCCGGTGGTACCGGCATCCTTCGGTTAAAAACACCATATTCCTTGGCCTGACGGGATCCCTGATCGCCCTGATTCGTCCAACCAATATTTTAATTTATTTAATTTTTTTTCTGTACGGTGTCAGCAGTTTTCGTGATGTACCGGCAAGAATAAAATATTTTCTTTCAAAAAAATGGCATTTGATTCTAATGGCCTTTCTGTTTTTACTGGTCTGGCTGCCCCAGTTGCTATACTGGAAATACAATACCGGCCAGTGGCTGTTTTTTTCGTATATTGGGGAACGTTTTTATTTTTTTCACCCGCATTTCATAGGGTGTTTTTTCAGCTACCGGAAGGGTTGGCTGGTGTATACGCCATTGATGGCGAT